>CALHVH010000177.1 GCA_938039225.1 uncultured Gammaproteobacteria bacterium | reverse complement strand
TTTTCAAAGCTTTGTGCAACACGTTCTGGTCTTATTGCATTAGACTCAATATAGATATAACGACTTACTTTTTTATCACGCAAAAATTCTAGTGCGTTCTCTGGCTTTAGCAGAAACCATGAATTTTGATAGCTTGAAGACGCCTGATTTGACACTTTCTTAATGGATGCCAATCCAGAAACAGTATTAGACAAGTTTAAGCTGACTGCATTATCCAGAGCTTTAAATTCAACATGCGTTGCTTGCGTACTTACCGTAATGTTTTTTTCAATGGCGGCTGATATCGGCAGTAAACCCTTGTCAGAGCTATTGATAAAAGGCATGTATTCAGAAGCTTGAAATGCTAAGTCTTGGTTTTGGCTACTGATTAGATCACTATTTGAATAAGTATTTATTTGAACCCTAGCCTTTTTTAATTCTCCGATAGCATGAAAAGCAACCTTATAATATTCCTGTATATTGGGTAAGGATTTAACGGCGTAGCGTATACGCTCACCTTTATCAAGATTATAAACTTGTCTGTAGTTAAGTGGCTGTTCCAGTAAACTCTCATCAACATCGCTTTCTAAAGTAAAGGCAACGTCCTCACTGAAACTTAACTCATATTGACCTGACTTTAACTCAATATTATTAAAATCAGGCTTTTTATAACCACTACTTTGTATAATCGCGTTATCAGATTTATGGGTAAAAACAGCACTTAGCTCTTCACTGCTATTCAAGGACTCTGCATTCAATCTGATGCTTGCATTTTCAAACAACTTAAAGGTATATTTATTCGTTCGTGGTAAATAGGTATTTAAATTAGAGTACTGTGCCACAGAGGCCGATACCAACTCATCTCTATTCTCGTATTCAAATAAGCGAACTGCCTGAAGCTTAGTGCTTGCACCTTGAGTAGGTGCGACTGAACTCCAGGAATTTTTATACAAACTATTTATTTCGGCATTTGAAATGGTATCTGCATCAAATGGATAGTATTTGAGTAAGTTCTCTTTTCGGCGATCTGACGCTCTTTGCCAGCGCTGTCTCACCCGAGTCTTACTTTGCCTTTGTTGATAATAAGAACGTACAAGGTAGGCGCTGGCCTGTTCTGAGTCGATTGAGAAACTTATTTCTTTATCATTAGGCACTTCAATTTCAAGTGTTTTACTGAGCAAAACATTTTGTTCATCATTCAACCAAAATGGTTCTACTGAATCTCCAGTATTTACATGAGTATAAGACTTTACGTCAACGACATAGACTTGCTTTTTATTGCTACCCGCGTAATTTACATCCAGATAAAACTCTATGTTTTTTTCCACGTCAGGTTTAAAGCTTATCTCAGAAAATAATGCTTTATCAATAACTGGATAGAGCAAAATTTTAAAATTAGTTGCATTCTTCGGTAAGCTAAAACTTAAGTTTTGACCATTTAAAATTTTAAAAGCATTATGTGAAATATAAAATTCTTTTTCTTGCTCTTCACTATCACTACCCGTGGATAAATTATATTCAGTATATAAAGAATAGAGAAAGGCACTAAGCAATAAAGCCAATAAAGCTAGAATTAATTTACCAATCAGCCTCATTCAACTAAACCTTTATCCGTTCGAGCTAGCAACCAATTTACTCGATCATTTAGAAAACGATTAATCACAGGTTTACTATCAGGCTGATAACTTATGGAATTCGTATTAATACCATTTAAATTTCGAATGGCAATAATTTGACCCTTATCGACTATGAATAAATAATTATGTTTACTATCGATATCCGTAATTAGTTTAAAGTCAAAATCTGTTTTATTTAACACATTAAGCAAATAAACGATGTTATCGGACTTTATAAACTCATCGATATCATTAAGCACATCGGATGAAATGGACCTATCTACAAAATTTACTGTAGTGAGATAATTAAATATATCCAATGATTCCTGCGGTATTCCCAGTGCTGTAAAGTGTTTGTTGTTAAGCCATTGCTCCTCATTTTGACGCAAATTATCAATTAGACGTGGTGAAATCCATTGAGTAATAATCTGCTTATTGGCTTGATAACGTAATTGATTTTCCAAACTATTGGAACCCTGTCCTATAGCATACTGATTACTGTCATCCTCAGAATTTTGATGTTGTAAATTTAGTGTAGTTAGGAAATTTTGTGTGGTATCTAAGGCCTGGTCAGCTAGGGTCTGTGAATCAACATTATTCGTCTCACTAATCAAGACATCTAAATCCGGTGTTTCTATGGCTTGGTTATAGCCCATACTCCTGATGAGCTGCACTTGTAAAAACTCATTCCTATAGTGCTTAAACAGACTGTAATGAACTATATTAAAAATATTGTCGGTATTGAAGCGATTTAAGACATCGCTTTTGCCATTGCTGTTTGAATTTGGATGAGCACCTGCAATAAGTAAGGCTCGAGCATTTAGGCGATTAAAAACATACAGTCCATATTCGAATGTGCCAATTTCCATAACTGGACGTGGAATTTCCACCACTTGTGGATTGGACTCACCTAGACTAAATATATACGTTCCCCAAAAACGCTTTTTTTCTCCGGATTGCTCTGACAAAATTAGATATTTTTGCTTATTTCGAATATAAGTGTACTCACTTAAACGATAAGAGAATAAGCCAGCCAATTCGTTCAGGTTTTTGAGTTCGGTCAGACTGTCATCGGTCCAGTCACCTTCTTGTTGATAGACGTCAATTAAATTTAATAAGGGGTTTACTATCTGCTCATGAAAAAATAAGGCTTCGTAATTTTTTGGCTCTACATAAAATTCACTGAGTTTTGGTGCAATAAAATCCTTTTCGGTCAAGAGTAAATCGTTTAAGTACCCTTCTATACTTAAATCGGTTTGTACTTGTTCAACATTGAGTTGTTGATTACTGGCGAGAACTTTTAATCTATTGGCAATTGCCTGATTAAGCAATAACTCTAAAAAGCCATTTGCACTTGCATTCCGTTGCTGATTGAAGAAATCGGGTTGAGACCAAATTATTTCAGGCTCCTTGGTGAATTCAGAAAGTGACTTAAGATCAAAGCCTTTGCGTAAGCTGCCTTTTATCCATAAATAACTATCCGCTTCGGTGTTTACCAAATGACTATAGCGTTTTGCTACTAATTCAACATCACGTTTGGTGGTACGAATTTGAAGTACATTATTATTACTCAGTATTTTCTGGAAAAATGAAAAATAGCTATTAGGGTTAAGCAAACTATCTGAAGAACCATCTTCATTATTTTTAAAGGGACTGGTCGAAATGGCTAAATACTTTGCATTAAGTAATTTATACAATGAAAAACTAGCATCGTAAGATAAATCTTCGTC
>CALHVH010000176.1 GCA_938039225.1 uncultured Gammaproteobacteria bacterium | reverse complement strand
AAGCGGGAACTAAGTCAGAAATAAGCCCTCAAACTATTAAGTGCAGAGTCTTTCTCTGTACAGCTCGCCTCCCTCCCTGGGCGAGCGTGCCGGTACCCCAAAAGCCGGTTGCCTACTTAGCCCCAGCCCTTTGCTGGGGCTTTTTTATTGGGCCGCTTTTCACTCTATACGGCGTTAAAAATCTCAGTCACTTCGTCATTTACCAATGTAAATTCCTCACTGCCTTACAATTTTTGCCTTGTCTAAAATGAAAATCGACTCCAATAAATGGGGTATAACACAAGCCTTGAAACAAGATGGAATCTTCTCAATCATCTGCTTTATTTCAGCTTTGCGTTAAAATCTCAGAATGTTCGTCATCCCCGCGTACGACTGCACGGATGCAGTAGGTAGAATAAAGCATGGAGCAGTTATCGAGGCGGGGACCCATTGATTAATAATTTTTGCTTTGTACTGAATGAAAATCAGCTCCAATAAATTAGGCTTCTGGTTCTCCTGCTTCGCTCGAGAGCTCTATGGAAACTAAACCAAAACACCTGAGAGTAGTATATTTCGGTCATTGCGAGCCAATTTATTGGCGTGGCAATCTCCTGCAGATTAGGAATTTAAGAAAAGAAAAGCGTTGTCTGCGATTTATTGACGTTAAAACAAAGATTGCCGCGTCGCTGACTCGCAATGACAAGCTATTCTGAAGTTTCTTTATAACCCATTAAATCCAGTATTTTCTTCTGAGCCTCGTCTACGCCTTGCTTGTTTAATGAAGAAAATAATTGCACGCTGACGTTCTCGCCAACTTCACGTCTTACTTTGAGCAAGGTGTTTTTTGCCGCACCGCGTTTTAACTTGTCAGCTTTAGTAAGCAGGACTAAGACCGGCATTTCAGCATTCTCAGCCCACTCTAGCATTTGTTTGTCAAAGTCTCTGAGAGGATGGCGTACATCCATAATCTGAATTAATGCAGAGAGACACTCGCGCTGTTCAAAGTAGGTTTGCATAAGTTTTTGCCAATCTTGTTTCATTTTTGGCGGTACTTTGGCAAAGCCAAATCCGGGTAAATCCACGAGACGCATTTCTTCAGTTATCGAGAAAAAATTAATCAGTTGTGTGCGTCCAGGTGTTTTAGAAGCGCGCGCTAAGCTTGGCTGTTCGCAAATGGAATTGATTGCTGATGACTTACCCGCATTGGAACGGCCTGAAAAAGCTACTTCGGCACCAATGTCTGGTGCAAAGCCTTTTAAGGCTGCCGCACTGGTTAAAAATTGGGTTTGACGTAGGATTTGTGAAGCATTTGCCATGTTTTACCTAAATAGCTCGTCGTGAGCAGCGTTTTGGGGATGGATAGTGTAAAATACCAGCCTCAAAAGAGATAGCTGTGCATTGATTTTATTATAAAAAATTAATCTCACGTCTATCTCCTCACAAGAAACAAGCGCTTATACCCTAATTTATTGGGTGAGCTTGGGATTTATCGAATAGATTTTATACATAGGTTCTTTTATGAAAGCCAATAGCATGACCCGAAAATTAACTCTTGCCGCTGTATTTAGCGCAACTTTTTTCTTAGCCACTAACGCTTTTGCCAGTGATTCAAAAGCACACGATGAACACGCTGAAGAAAAGATTATGCAGGTAGAAAAAGCACCTTTTGGTGACGCAAAAGCTGGTAAAGCCAAAGTTGCTACCTGTGCAGCATGTCATGGCTCTGATGGCAATAGTACTAATCCTGAGTGGCCTAGCATTGCAGGTCAGCACCCAGAGTACACCTATGAGCAGTTGAAAATGATCAAAGAAGGTACGCGTAGTGCGCCTTTAATGGCAGGGCAACTAAACAATAAAAATGACAAAGACTTAAAAGATATAGCGGCTTATTTTGCTGAGTTAGAAGGTAAATCTGGTGAGGCTAGTGCAGATACTTTCACTCTCGGACAATCGATTTATCGAGGCGGCAATACTGAAACGGGTGTTCCTTCTTGTGCAGCTTGTCATGGACCGAGTGGTAAAGGTAATCCAATGTCACTTTATCCGGATATAGCTGGCCAACAAACCGGTTACATACTTAAGTCTTTAAACGATTATGCTAGTGGTAAACGTACAGGTACAGCCCAGCAAAAAGTAATGAAAGAAGTTGCGGCCCTTATGAGCGACGCCGAAAAAGAAGCAGTAGCCTCATATATTCGTGGTCTTTAAAAACAAAACCAAAAGTACAGGGCTTTTCTCATGACCGTAAAATTAAAAACCTCATTACTTAGCTTATCGTTAGTTTGCTTATTCACAACAGCTTGTTCTGCTGAAGACACTTCAGCTTCTGAAATTGCTAAGCCTGAAGCTGTTGAACAAATGGTTGAAAAAGCAGTTGAGCAAGTATTACCAGAAGATTCTGTAGATAAGCGATACAAAGCGTTATTTGATACTTCAAAAGAAGCCATAAGTCTAAGTCTTCAAGACAATCCAGATAACTTTGTTGCGGGAACTCATTATGATGTGTTCGAATCTCGCAAACCGCTTTTGGGTGATGGTGAGAAAATTGAACTTGTGGAGTTTTTCTCATACGGTTGTGGTCATTGTTTTAATGCCGAACCCTATATGCATGCCTATGCTGGCCAAGTCGCAGACGATGTTGTGTTTAGACGTGTGCCTGTGAGTTTTAATCCGTTTTTTGAAAAACTGGCACGTGGTTATTATGCCGCTGAGGCATTAGGTGCTTCAGAAGATTCGCATATTGCAATATTCGATGCCATACACATCAAGCGTAAACAATTTCAGTCGGTAAGTGATATCGCCGATTTTTACGCACAATATGGTGTTGATAAAGAGCAGTTTATTAAGGCGTTTGATTCCTTTAGTATCAATGCTCAACTTGAGCGTGATAAAAAATTAAGCCAGGCTTATCAGATAACTGGTGTGCCAACCGTAATCGTAAATGGCGCTTATAAAACTGGCGGTGTTAAAGCCGGCAATTACAGCACATGGTTTCAGATTCTTGATTCAATAACTAAACTGGAAAGAGAAAAAAAAGCTGCTGAATAAGAGCGAATATCTGAATTTTCTAAGTTAGATATAAAAACCAGTTGTTGATTCCAGCTGGTTTTTTTATTGGGTAATATTTTCTCTTACTGCTAAAATGAAACTAAATAAATATTGTTAGCTCTATACTGTATTCAACTTAATTTTAACCTGGTATAAATCATGTTCTCAACTCAAGCCATAAAACACACATCTTTAGTAATTTTACTGTGCCTTTTTACTCTTACGGCCTGCTCGAAAAAGGAAGTAAGCACAGAAAATAATTCTGCTACTGAAACATCTAAAACCACTCAAACCAAAGATAAGAAGCCTGAGCTCGGAAGAAATTATGATGCTTTATATGCTAAAGCAAAGGAAAACATTGCTAGAGCCTTGGCAACAAACCCAAAAAACTTTGTCAATGGAACTCACTATACAACCTTACCAGGGCAACAAGGATTAGTAGGCTCGGGAGAGAAAATCGAAATAGTTGAGTTCTTTTCCTATGGATGTCCAGCTTGTTTTGGTGCAGAGTCATCAATGCATGCCTATGCTGAGCAGGTACCTGATGATGTAGAGTTCATTCGTGTACCGGTGAGTTTTAATCCACAGTATGAAGTGTTGGCTCGAGGCTATTATTCAGCCAAAGCACTAGGAGCCAGTGAAGAAGCTCATGTTGCATTGTTTGATGCTATTCATGTTAAAAGACAAAGCTTATATACCACTGCTGCTTTGGCAAATTTTTATGCAGCATATGGGATTGATAAAGCACAATTTAAGAAAACGGTTAAGTCATTTAGTGTTAATTCCTTAATTCAAAGGGATAAAAAATTGACTCAAGCTTTTCAAGTAGGTGGTGTGCCCGCAGTTGTAGTGAATGGTAAGTATCTAACGGGCGGTCGTAAAGCTGGAACAATGCATGCGTGGATGCAAATATTAGATTTTTTAGCTGATAAAGAACGAGTGCAAAAGAAATGGACTACCAAATAAAGTAAAATTTTTGCATGAACATAAAAAAACCGAATATTTAATTCGGTTTTTTTATGTTCAATTATAGAAGTTTTAATTTAACTCAAATTTTGTAAAGTACCTTCATAAGTAATCTGCCAAGTGCCATCAGCTTGTTTTTTCCAGAACTGCTGTTTTAAGGCTTTGCCTTTATAGTTGTCGCTGGTGTAGTGTTGTACAAAATCAACCTGCACCATATCTTGTTCGCCTGGATAACCATAAATTACCGGCTCTTCTACGGTAACTTTTATGTATTTTTTACTTGAGTTGACTCGGCGTTTATAGCTAGACCACGTTTTAATATTATGTGATTCAGTTTTGAATTCGGCTGAGTAGTGTTTTAAATAATTATTATTATCTTGGCTTTCCCAATCCTGACGCCATGCTTCTAGACTGGCTAATAAGGTGCTTTGTGTTAGTTCTGCCGATTGACTATCAACCCAATTGTCATTTTCAGCAAATATAACTGGCATACCTATTTTTAGGTACTCTTCTAAAACTTCTAAATCTTCATTAGGAAGAGCAACACAGCCGTCGCTATCTTGAGGTGGGCGACTGTAAGTAGCACTAGTTACTCCATGTAGCCAGATACCATCACCAGTTCGCTGTTGTAATTTATCCCAAGCGTTAGGGTAGTTAATTGGGAAAGCAACAGGGCCGTATCTGTCTTCTAACTCTGCATCAGTGAGTTTAGAGGTGATTGAGTAAACCCCAAGAGGCGTTCTTTGATCGCCACGTACTTTTTTGCGGGTGCCTTTTTTGCCACCCGAGGCGTAAAAATCATGTTGTAAGCTTAGATTGCCATTTTGGTCTTGTTTAAATAAAAAGACCCTAGATAGACCTAAGTCTGCAAACACAATAAATGGATGTTTTCTATCTGGTTTAATCAAACTGGCTGGTAATTTGCCTTGTAAAGATTGGCGAACTTCATTCCATTTGATTCGTTGTTTCGCTTCGGCCAAAAGACCGTCAAGTGAATGTTGGTCGCTCTGACCCAAGGTTTGCATATTTAAGCTGGAACCAGAACGTGCATTTAAAATATCTGCATATAAAAGTTGAGCTAATTTAAATTTTGGGCGCTGTTCAATTAAAGGTTCTAATGTAGCCTCAGCTGAAGACATGCGGCCTTGGCGCATATCCATTAACGCTCTTACCACGGTATCTTCAGGATCAAGCTTATTTGCTTGGGCTGGCAAGCAACTTAGTGTTGTGGCAGAAGCAACAAGAAAACAAAAAAAGCTAGACTTTAGATTTTTATAATTTGCACGAATCATTGAAGAGTGTGAACTCAGGTTGTTGGATAAAATTATACGGTTTTATACGTTTGTTTTACAAAGGTTTTGATGATTCAGATTGTATTTTCCATGAGCCTTGTGTGTTGATTAGGTCTAAGGTTTTTCTCACGGTATCTTTATAACCATCTGATTGGTAATCTTGTACAAACTCAGCAGTCACACTTCCATCTGCATTAGTTCGGCTTTGTAACTGACTGATGTTAACAATAACAAAACTTGGGGCTTGTAATCGCTCAGTTCTATACTTAGCCCAAGCACTACGTGAGCTTCCATTGGTTGGTCTAAAGCTGGAAGCGTAATGGCTTAAGTAAGCATCCACATCACGGCTTGACCAATCTTCAGCCCAGGTTAACACGGCGGCACGAACATCACTAGATGGTGTTGAGAATGGTTGGGTCGAGCTGGTTTGAGTATTTGTATTTTGCGAAGAACTAGGTGTTACTACAGCATTACTAACCTGTGTAGGTATATTTTTACGTGCAGATGGTGGCAGTAAGATGTTATCAATCATGCTTAGTTTGATTTCAACTGCATTACGATTATTAGGTGACAAGTTAAGCGCATCATTGTAAGCAAGGCTTGCTCTTTGAGCATAAATGTCACCAAGGTTCTCATAAGCTGTAGCGTAAGATTTATTGGTTTTTATTGCAGCACGTAATGCATCTTCAGCTTTATCAAATTCACTTTTTTCAGCAAATAATACAGCTAAATTATTATACGGTTCTGGTAACTCAGGAAAATCCTTTGCTAGGCTGGAATACACATCAATCGCTTCGTCGTTACGATCTAATGCCTGTAATGCAACCCCTTTTAAAAAACGCGCTTCAGCGCTATTAGGTTGCTGCGAAATTACATTCTCAAGTTCAAGCAGAGCAGAGTCTATTTGCCCATTTTCAAATAAGTTTTTGGCAGTATTAATATCTGCAAAATTTACAGTAGTAAAAAAACAGCAGCTCAGGCCAACAGCTAGAAAAAAGTTAACTTTTTTAGTGTTGATCGATCTATGAATATTTTTGATTTTTTTTGTGTGCATAGAAGTGTTCACTAGAGTTTTATCCGTATGTCAGTCTAATAAAATTATATATTTCTATAATAATAACAAAAACTTAGCCCACATGGGAGTTTAACGCCTAAAAATAGTAGTGTTTCTAAT
>CALHVH010000175.1 GCA_938039225.1 uncultured Gammaproteobacteria bacterium | reverse complement strand
TCATCGAATGAGTTAAAGCTTGAACAAGTGTTTAGTACTTGTTTGGATTTGCCACAGGAAGATTATGAAGTACTACACTTTGGTGGCTCATGGGCGAGAGAATTTGGTGAGCATCGTAATGCTTTGCCCTATGGACGCTTCACTATTGAGTCAGCTCGAGGTACCAGCAGTGCACAACATCATCCCTTTGTTGCAGTAGTTGAGCCTAACACCACCGAAACTCAAGGACAGGTCATTGCGACAGCCTTAGTCTATAGCGGTAACTTCTCAATCAATATAGAGCGCAATGAATACCATGACGTGCGTGTATTAGCAGGTATAAATCCCTTTAATTTTGCGTGGAGCTTGAAAGCGAATGAATCTTTTACTACACCCGAAGTAGTGCATGTTTATGCTAATCAAGGTTTAGATCAGATGAGTCAGACCTTTCATGGATTTGTGCAGAATAATATGAGTCCTGAACGTTTCGCTCATGAGGCGCGTCCTTCGTATTTAAATACTTGGGAGGCGGCGTACTTTGATCTGACTGAAGAAAAGGTTGTTGAATTGGCCCAGTTAACAAAGTCGCTAGACTTGGAAATGTTGGTGGTTGACGATGGGTGGTTTGAAGGTCGTACAGATGATAGGCGCTCTCTTGGTGATTGGACGCCAGATAAAAAACGTTTCTCTTCTGGAATTCCGGCTCTAGCAAAAAAAGTTAAAGACTTAGGACTAAAGTTTGGGATTTGGTTTGAACCAGAAATGACGAATGAAGACAGTCAACTTTATAGAGATCATCCAGATTGGATTTTGCATGTGCCAAAGCGTAAATCATCCACTGGTCGTAATCAACTGACATTGGATTTTTCACGTCCGGAAGTGGTTGATAATATTTTTACACAACTCGATACGGTGTTTTCATGTGGATTAATTGATTACGTTAAATGGGATATGAATAGAACGTTTACGGAATTAGGTTCAGTGGGTTGGCCGGCTGATCAACAAGGTGAAGTGGCTCATCGATATATGCTTGGGCTGTACTCATTAGTTAGTAGACTTACTGAAAAGTATCCAGACATACTATTCGAAAATTGTGCCAGTGGGGGTAATCGTCATGATTTAGGCATGCTGAGTTACATGAATCAAAGTTGGGTCAGTGATATGTCGGACCCGATTGGGCGTTTAGCTATCCAAAATGGCGCTTCGCATATTTTCCCGCTCTCTACTTACACCTCATATTTGTGTCCGGTTCCAAATCATCAAAATGGCAGGCTTACTTCAATGCAAACCCGCTTTAATGTGGCGTTCTTTTGTGGTAACCGCGGCGTATCCATGAATCTTGCCGATATTGAAAAAGATAAGGATGAGATTAAAGCTTATATCCAGCAATTTAAAGCCACAGCCCATGATGCGATTAATGGTGCTTTTCATCGCTTGTATTACTCGCAAAACCACGTTTGTTGGCAGTTGACTTCCGAAGATAAAAATACACTTTATGTAGGGTATTTTGTTGTGCTTGGCGAGCCTAATATGAAATTTAAAAGAGCGTATTTACGTAATCTTGATACGAATGCCATGTATAAATTACAACAAAGCCAACGCGTGTATTCAGGCGCACAGTTAATGCATGCCGGTTTAGACCTGCCCTATGTAAGTGTCACACAAGACGCCCCGGCTTCACCTTCGCGTGTTGAGAATGAGCAAGGTTTGCAGGTCTTAGATGGTGGGGATTTTGTATCGAGTTTGATTGTGTTAGAAAAGCAATAAGGGTAGGGGCGACTCCCCGTGGTCGCCTTAACCAAGGGTAGGCACGGAGACCTATCCCCCTACAATTTTTTAGAAATTATTTCTGATAATTCGCTAAATAGGTTTCTACTTCAAGCTGACTCTTTTTAGGTAAATGCAAAAGCAACTTACTGCGACGCCACAAAACATCTTCAATATTGCGTGCCCATTCGGTATTAATCAAGTAATTCAGTTCGGTTTCGGAAAAACCACAGCCAAAGTCATGACCTAAATCGGATTTTGATTTGGCATTATTAAGTACTTCATCAATGCGTGAACCGTAAGCTCTACATAAACGTAAAATATCATCTTCTTCAAACCAGTGATATTTACGGCTTTTAACTTCTAAAAATTTCTCAAAGGTTTTCCCACCTAAATCACCACCAGGTAGATGAGCCTTTGCCGTCCAAGCGTCCGTTTGATGTGGAAAGAAGTCTTCCAGTTTCTCCATTACATCTTCAGCAAGTCTTCTAAAGGTTGTGATTTTGCCTCCAACCACGCTGAGTAAAGGCGCTTGATTATTTTGTACATCTAAATCAAGCTCATAATCACGACTCACCTTTGACGCATCTTCTTCACTTTCTAAAAGTCCCCGCACTCCAGAAAAAGTATGTACAACATCATCAGGACTAATATCATCGATAAAATAGGTACTTGCCAGTTCACATAAATAATCTATTTCTTGTTTAGAGATTTTTGCCTTTTCTATGCTGCCTTCAAGTGTGGCTTCTGTAGTACCGATTAAAGTAAATTTACCTTCATAAGGTATTGTGAAAACAATGCGTCCGTCGGGATGTTGGAATATATAGGCATGTTTGCCCTTATAGACTTTGTTGACCACAATATGACTGCCTTTGATTAAGCGCACAGGGATTGTTGCTGGTTTGGTATCTTCAATTTCTTCATCAGTGATGGATAACCACGGGCCGGCCGCATTAACTAAAGCACGCGCTTTTACTAAATGTATGCCTTTAGCATCTTCAATTGTTACTTCCCAAATTCCATTTTTACGAGCCGCAGAAATAAAGCGCGTATAATTTTTGATTACGGCACCATGTTCATGAGCATCTAATGCATTAAGAGTTACCAGTCTTGCATCGTTTACCCAACAGTCGGAGTATTCGAAGCCTTTACGCAATTTAGGGTCCAAGGGTTTACCGGTTTTATGTTTACGCAGATTACGTGTTTTGGTTGCAGGTAATTCTTTTCTTCCACCAAGATTGTCATAGATCAGAAGTCCAGCACGTAATATAAATGCCGAACGTAACTCACGATGGTGGGGCAAAATAAAGCGTAAAGGCCAAATGATATGTGGCGCAGAATTTAGCAAAACTTCGCGTTCAATCAGTGCATGTCTGACTAACATGAAATCGTAATTTTCTAAGTAACGCAGGCCGCCATGAATGAGTTTGGTACTTGCCGATGAGGTGCCGGAAGCGAGATCATCTTTTTCAACTAGCATCACACTTAAGCCACGTCCTGCAGCATCTCTAGCTATACCAGTGCCATTCACACCGCCACCGATAATGAATAAATCAATTGTTTTATCTTGCATGTTTAATTACTTCTGTACTCTTGGGTTTAATTTAAGTGTGTAGTGTCTAGGCCATTAATCGTCTTACGGCATTATCCCAGCCGTTGATTAGTTTGTTGCGTGTCTCACTAGGCATAGTGGGTTGAAATTCTTGATCCACGCCCCAGGTTTTTGAAAACTCATCAGTATTACCATATACACCAAGTTTTCTACCAGCAAGATAGGCGGCACCTAAGGCAGTCGTTTCTAAAACGCGTGGGCGCTCTAACGGAAGTTGTAAAACATCGGAAAGAAATTGTAATAACCAATTATTTGCAACCATGCCGCCATCCACTCGTAGGATAGTCGGATTGCCACCGTCTTTACGCATGGCGGTTAATAAGTCATTGGTTTGATAACAAACAGACTCTAAGGTTGCTCTTACAATAGCCTCTTGGTCGGTAGCTTGAGTAATACCAAACAAGGCGCCGCGAACATTGGGGTTCCAATGAGGCGCACCTAATCCAGTAAAGGCGGGCACTAAATACAAACCTGCATTATGCCCATCAGGATTAATAATACTTTCGGTATCTGCAGCTTTTTTAATAAGCTTTATTCCATCTCTTAGCCATTGCACCGCGGCACCAGCAATAAAAATGGAGCCTTCTAAAGCATAATGCGTGGTGCCATCAATAGTGTAGGCAACCGTAGTGAGCAGTCGGTTTTCAGATAAAACCACTTTCTCACCCGTGTTTAAAATCATAAAACAGCCAGTGCCGTAAGTGCTTTTGATAGAGCCAGCGGTAAAACAACTTTGTCCAATGGCTGCGGCTTGCTGATCGCCTGCCACTCCACAGATTGGAATGGCACGGCCTAATAAACTCGCTTCGGTTTCACCATAATTATCCGAGCATTCTTTGACTTCGGGTAACAAACTGGCAGGAACATTAAAAATGTCCATGAGTTCTTGGTCCCATTGCAAGTTGTTTATATTGAAAAGATTGGTTCGACTTGCATTAGTAACGTCGGTGGCGTGGACTTTGCCACCAGTGAGTTTCCAAATTAAGAAACTATCAACCGTACCAAATGCTAGACGTCCATTTTCTGCCAATAAGCGTGCGTTATCTACATGATCTAGAATCCAAGAAATTTTTGTGGCTGAAAAATATGGGTCTAGGCGTAAGCCCGTTTTTTTCTGAATCTTATCTTGTAAACCTTCATCGATTAATTTTTGACAGATGGCTGCAGTACGACGATCTTGCCAAACAATGGCATTATGAATGGCTTTACCGGTTTCTTTATCCCAAACAATGGTGGTTTCGCGTTGGTTAGTAATGCCAATGCCGACAACTTCACCGCCCATGGCTTCCGCTTTTTCCAAAGCTTCTTGGGTAACGCTCAAGGTGGTTTCCCAAATATCGTTAGGATTATGTTCAACCCAACCATCATCTGGAAAGATTTGCGGAAACTCTTTTTGAGCGATTGCCACAATGCGAGTATTTGCATCAAAAACAATGGCTCTGCTGCTGGTTGTACCCTGGTCAATGGATAATATTAATGGTGTTTTGCTCATGAATTTGCCCAATAAAATTGTTTACAGCAAGTATATTCTGTATGACTTGCTGCATTTATCTATTCTTTATACTATTTGTATTGTATGATAAATCTGTCAGTTATATTATTTATATGATAAAACAAACAAGCTATAATTTCAGCCTTCAATTTGATGCTGAATTATTGAACACTGTTTTGTGAACACATTAGACAATTACTAAAAAAGGGCGAGTCATGACGTTAGAACCAATTCAATTAGGCGTGTTTTTGTTTATTACTGGCCTTATCGCATTAGTCACATATATTAAATGTAAAGACCAACCGCGTAACCCAGATTCAAATCGTGAGTATTTTTTAGCGGGGGGTGGTTTGTCATGGATATTCATCGCCGGCTCAATCACTTTAACCAATTTAAGTACTGATCAACTCGTTGGCATGAATGGTAGTCAGATGTTTTTGGTGGCTTTGTGGGAGTTTTCAGCCGTAGTCGGTTTATTTATTTTAGCGAAAGTTTTTATTCCTATTTATTACAAATACGATTGCACAACCACTACTGAATTGCTGGAGAAGCGTTATAACAATAAACACATTCGAGCCACCATAAGTATCTTGTTCTTGGCGGCAAACGTGTTTGTATTTTTACCTGCGGTTTTATACACCGGTTCCTTGTTCATGAAATCGGTGTTTGGTTTTGAGTTTCCTCTAATTTACATTGCTATGGCCTTTGCAGCATTAGGTGCCGCATATAGTATTTTTGGGGGCTTACGTGCGGTAGCTATTTCGGATACCTTTAGTGGCGTGCTGTTATTAGCCCTTGCTGTCTTGGTAGTTTTTCTAGCCTTACAGGCGATTAACTTTGATTTCAGTGGCATACCAAAAGAACGTCTAACCCTAATTGGTGATAATAATTCGGACATTCCTTGGCATACTTTGCTAACCGGCATGCTACTCATTCAGATTTTTTATTGGAGTACCAACCAAGTTATTACTCAACGTGCCATGGCAGCTCCAACGGTAAAAGAAGCTCAAAAAGGTGTTGTGGTTGCTGCTCTTATTCGTTTAGTTATTGTTCCACCAATTATTGTGATTCCAGGCATTGTGGCGTTTAAGCTCTATGGTGATATTGGTGACGCTGCATATGGACAAATCGTTGGCGACTTATTACCGGGTTGGTTGGTTGGTGCTTTTGCAGCTGCAATCACTGCAGCGGTATTGACCTCATTTAATAGTATGTTGAATTCTTCTGTAGCATTATATGTATGTGATTTACATGAAAAGTATATTGGCGAGAACCCGGATGTACCCAAACTAAGTGGATGGATAACTCTGGTGTTTACCGTGATTGCATTATTGTTAGTTCCAGTTTATGAAAATGCTAGAAGTATTATTGATACCTTACAAAAGCTTTGGGGTATATTCAGCATGCCTATTCTCTCAACCTTTATTGTTGGTCTGGTATTTAAAAATGTGAATGCCTGGGCGGCTATTATTGGTACCTTATGTGGTTCTGCGGCCTATGCATTTTTCCTTTATAACCCAATGGACATACAAGGCTTGCCGCATTACATTCATTTGATGTTTATTAACTTTTTCTTCTGCATTGCAGTAGCTTTGATGGTGAATAAGTTTATCTTTGGACAAAAGGCAGACTTTGTACTCGGCAAACCATTACTGGATTAGGCAGATAAAAGTTTTAATCATAAATACAAAGAGTCTATCTTTATAGGCTCTTTTTTGTTTTACTGTTAAAGCAGTTCATTTTGAGACTCGCAATGACACTATAAATATAGGAATTATTCATGTTAGGCGTTTGTTATTATCCAGAGCATTGGCCAGAATCGATCTGGCAACAAGATGCAGAGCAAATGAAAGAACTGGGTTTGCAATATGTGCGAATTGGCGAATTTTGTTGGTCGCGTATTGAGCCAGAAGATGGGCAATTTGATTTTGCTTGGTTAGATAAATCTATTGAGATTCTTGCTGCCCAAGGCTTAAAAGTCATCTTCGGGACGCCTACAGCAACGCCACCGAAGTGGTTAATAGATAAATACGATGATATCTTGCCAGTGGATGTAAACACAGGACTTACACGTGGCTTTGGATCACGTCGCCATTACGATTATTCCAGCGAAAATTATTTACGCGAAGCCTTAAGAATTTCTGAAGTTTTAGTGAAGCGTTACGGCAAGCATGAAGCCGTAGTTGGCTGGCAAACGGATAATGAACTCAGTTGTCATGACACCACATTAAGTGCATCACCAGCAGCTCTCAAAGCCTTTCAGACTTGGTGTGAACAACGTTATAAAACCATTGAGGCCTTAAATAAGGCTTGGGGTAATGTGTTCTGGTCAATGGAATACAATAACTTTCAACAAATTGAAGTGCCCTTTATGGCAGTGACGGAAACCAATCCGGCACATCGCCTGGCCTATCAACGTTTCTCTTCTGATCAAGTGATTCGTTTTCATAGGCTGACTATTGAACTCATTAGAGAGCATGCACCAGGAAAATTCATCACACATAATTTTATTCCTATGGATGATACGGATGTCGATAACTTTGCATTAGCTAAGGGCTTAGATTTTGTGAGTTTTGATAATTATCCTCTTGGACGTAGCGATTTGTTTTTTAGTGGCGACGATAGACATAAAATTGCAAAGTACCAACGCACTGGTCACCCAGATTATTCATCTTACTTTTTTGATCAAGTTCGAGGGCTTAGTATGGGTGACTTTTGGATTATGGAACAACAGCCTGGTCCGGTTAATTGGGCTCAAAACAACCCTCGCCCTGAAAATGGCATGGTGCGCTTGTGGTCCCTGGTGGCTTTTGCACATGGTGCGGAGTGCGTTTGTTATTTCCGCTGGCGACAAATTCCATATGCTCAAGAGCAAATGCATGCTGGCGTTTTAAGAAATGATAGTTCTAAGGCGCGTGCATGGTTTGAAGCACAAGAAGTGTTTGAGGATTTAAAGCAGCTTGATTTATCCTCGCCTGCATTGCCTGAAAATCGTGTTGCAATCCTCACGGATGCTGATGGTCGCTGGGTTTCACGCATAGAACAACAAGGTGTGGCATATGATTTTGAGAAAGTTGAATTTGCCTATTACTCTGCCTTACGTCAGCTTGGTTTAAATGTGGATTTTGTTTCTCAAGAAAGTGACTTTTCACAATATGATTTAATCATTGCGCCTTGTTTGCCAGTGATTAGCGATGAATTTATTTTTGCTTGTAAAAATTCATCAGCTAAGTGGATTTTTGGACCGCGCTCAGGTTCTAAGACTTTAGATTTTAATCTTCCAGAAAACTTAGCACCTGGAAAGCTCCAGACATTAATTCCTGCCAAAGTACTTTCCGTAGAAACCACGCATAAAGATTTGCAAGAAGTGATGCACTATGCGGGTAAGGAATACACTTCTTGGGGCTGGCGTGAAGAACTTGATGCAGGACTAAGTCAAATCACAGCCACGTACCAAAATGGTTCGCCTGCAATCCTCCAGCATCAGAACATTAACTATATTGCTTGTTTAGTCAGTGACGAGTTCTTGATGGATTATTTTGAATCATTATGCAGTGAATTATCAATACCAACTGTGCGTACTCCCGAAGATATTCGTCTTGCACGGCGCGGGCAATATACCTTTGCTTTTAATTATGGCAATAAAGCTACTGAACTGGACAATGTAGCCGATAAAGAGTTTGTTATTGGTTCTGGTTCTGTGCCAGCTTATGGTCTTAGCGTTTGGATAAATTAGGGCAGAGCTTATTTGTATAGGCTCTGGTAAAACGGCTTTCCCGTGGTCTAAACACGGGATCTGGTTTTATTTTGACGCGTTACCTAGTTCACGTGCGTCAGTAATTAAATCCATGGCTTCTTGTAATAAGTAGTGCATGGCTGAGCGTGCAAGCTCAGGTTTTCCGGCTTTAATGGCATCAAAAACTTTTTGATGATCACGCACACTAGCTAAACGAACACCTTTGCGTTGATTGGTTAAACGAATACTGATACGTAGCGCGGTTTCACTAAAATCTTGCATTTGCCTAAAAAAACGATTGCCACTGGCATCTAAAATAGCAACGTGAAACGCAATGTCCGATAGCAGAGGGTCATCCATGCCTTCTTCAGCTGCTTGCATACGCTTTAATGCATCCTCTATTTTAGTTTTGTCTTCGGTGCTGGCACGTTCGGCCGCCAAAGCAGCAGCTGCAGGTTCAATGGATAAACGTACTTCGGTAAATTCACTTAATAAATCTAAGGAGAAGTCTCGCTCTAATAACCAGCGTAATACACTAGGGTCTAGAAGATTCCATTTGGTTTCATCTTGAACCTTAGTTCCTTGTCGAGGGCGAGCGCTGAGCAAGCCTTTTGAGGTTAGCATTTTAACCGCTTCACGCAGCACACTTCGACTTACATCGTACTGTGTGCAAAGTTCAGCTTCTGTAGGAAAAGGATTGTTTTCGGTGTAAGCGCCGCGAACAATTTCCATTCCTAAGCGTTCTACAATACTAATTGTTAAACTTTTGTAACCGTCAGCCATAGTGTTCTTCTTTAGTGGTTTTTTAAATAGAGAGATTCAGGCAGTCCCTGAATATTAGTTTGGTAAATGAATACATCACCAGCTTGTGGTTCTTTTTCTAATTGCTCTCTAGACATATCCTGACGTGCAGACGTTACGCACAGCAGATCTAAGTTTTTTCCAGCAAAGCATACACAACTTACTTGCGAAGCTGGCACAAATAGTTCGTAATCTATTTCACCTTTGGGGTTATAACGAACCACTTTATTTGCGCCCCAATGAGCGCTCCATAAAAACCCTTGAGCATCCACACAGGCACCATCTGGAAAAGCGCCAGCAGCAGTTGTGTGAAATAAGATGCGTTGAGATATTTCACCTTTAACTTTATCAAAGTTATAGCGATAAATTTGATTGCGGGGAGAGTCTGCAAAATACATATATACGGAGTCGGGACTCCAGCATGTGCCATTTGAGATATGAATATTGGATTCGTGTACTGATAAGTGTTGTTCTTCATTTAAACAAAGCAACTCACCTCGTCCGACTTCAGTCGAATACTCGTCTGAAAGCAAAGACATGCTGCCTACCCAAAATCGACCTTGACGGTCTACACGGCCATCATTAAGACGTTGAGTTTTAGAGTCTTTCACACGGGCATGTATCCACTGGAGATCTTGTGTATGAGGATTGAAATAGGCAAAACCAGATGCAAATGCCACTATTAAGTGATTGTCTAGTTCGTTTTGACCCATTACAAAAGCAAATGCACAAATAGACTCTGGCGCGGAAAAGCGCTCTAATCCTTGAGTGGAAAACTCATAGCGGAAAAGACAGTTGTTTTGAATGTCGGTCCACCAGATTTCTTGACCATTGGGGTGCGCTTGAATGCCTTCTCCTAAAATATTGGAAACGGCTAACTGATTGATTAATTGGACATTAATTGCTTTATTCAAGGTTAGGCCTGAAATGTTATATAAGTAAACGGGCGGAATTGATCTTGAGGTATTCTACTCTAAGATTAATTCGACTAAGCGCTTGTTTTTTTATAATATAAATATGCTATATTAACAAAAAATAAGAAGAAGAGTGCCATAATTAATAAGCTAGGTCTTATTAATCAGGTGTTTTGCTAGCCCACAGGAAAATTCATGTCTTACCCAGAGTATAAAGATCTCAGTTCCAAGGTTGCTTTCATTACTGGAGGTGGTTCAGGTATTGGTGCCGGTTTTGTTAAAGCCTTTGCACAACAGGGTGTAAAAGTGGCCTTTGTGTCTTTATCGCAAGAACCAGGAGAGGATTTATGTGATGAGGTGGAACGTGAAACTGGCAACCGTCCATATTTTATAGCCTGCGATATTACTGATCTAGAGGCATTAAGTCTTGCAATACAAAAAGCTCAATCTCATTTTGGTTCAATCTCTATTCTTGTGAATAATGCAGCGAGAGATACACGTCATGATATTGAACACTTTTCTGCTGATGAGTGGGATAAGGCTATGCATACTAATTTACGCCCTCACTTTTTTACCGCCCAAGCGATAATTCCTGATATGAAAAAATTAGGCTATGGCAGCATTATTAATTTGGGTTCTAATTCATCGATTTTAGGATTGGCAGGGTACTCCTCCTACGTTACTGCTAAAGCGGGCATTATTGGTTTGACTAAAGCTTTGGCTAGAGAGCTGGGCGTGCATAATATTCGAGCAAATAGTTTAATACCGGGTTGGGTTATGACTGAACGACAAAAAAAGTTGTGGGCTACTCCTGAAGCTGTTGAAGAGTGTCTTGAACAACAATGTTTGAAAACCACAATTAGCGTTGAAGACATTGCACATTCGGCTTTATTCTTGGCATCGAATGCATCGTCAATGATTACGGGACAAGCTTTGATAGTGGATGGTGGACGAGTTTAATGCGTATAGCCATTGATTGGGGGTCTTCGTCTTTTCGTGCTTATTTGCTGGATGAGCACTTAGATTGCATTGAAAAAGTGAGTAATGCTCATGGAGTTTTTCATCTTCAAAAATCATTTGCTGAGACTTTAGTAGAAGCCTGTGGTCATTGGATGAAAACCAATACCATTGATGAGATTTTATTGGCGGGTATGGCGGGGAGTCGTAATGGTTGGTTAGAGACTGCTTATTCGCAATGTCCTGTGTCAGCAAGTCAGCACAGAGAAGCTGCAAAAAAAATTACCAATGAATTAAATGTAGATATTGAAGTTTTACCGGGCGTTCAAGCAAAAAGTCCTAGTGGCTTTCCGGATGTGATGCGCGGTGAAGAAGTACAGATATTTGGAGCATTAGATAGACTTCAGATGCAAAACGCCATTATTTGTTTGCCTGGTACGCACTCAAAATGGATTGAATTACAAGATGGAAATATTAAGAGTTTTGCAACTTTGATGACCGGTGAATTATTTGCTTTAGTCAATCAGAATAGTTCTATTGGTTCACTAGTAAACGATACAGAATTTGATGCGAACTCATTTTTGGCGGGTGTTAGCGATCAAAAGCAAGGATCAGACTTGCTCGATTCTAAAGTGGGCTTAACGCATAGTTTGTTTTCTGTACGTGCTCGGGCGGTGAGTAACACATTAGAGGTAAGTTCAGTCTATTCATATTTGTCAGGTTTGTTATTAGCTGATGAAATTGCTTCAGCCCAAACATTGTTTGATATTCAAAAAGAAGTAGTGTTAATTAGTGATGATAAATTGTCGCAAGCTTATCGAATTGCATTAGACTCCTTTGGCTTAGAAACACAGTTAGTGGATAGCGAAATTGCCTTTTTACAAGGCATAAAATTTTTAATGCAAAATTAATTGGAATAAAACGAAAGTGTCGAAAGTAAGTTCATTAAAAAATATATTACCGCTTGTGGCCATATTAAGAGGCGTCAAGCCTGATGAGGTTTTAGCGGTAGCTGAGGTTTTAATTGAAGCAGGATTTCAGGCGATTGAAGTTCCTTTAAACTCGCCGCAGCCCTTAGATTCTATTAAGCAATTAGCTGATAAATATGGCGATAAGTATTTAATTGGTGCTGGGACAGTTACCACAGTAGATCAAGTGGTTTCAGTGCATGCAAGAGGTGGCCGCTTAATTGTGTCGCCAAATACTAAGTCAGAAGTTATTCGTAGTGCAAAAAAATTAGGCATGGTTTCTGTACCTGGTTGTTTAACCCCAAGTGAAGCCTTTGCTGCTCTAGAAGCCGGCGCTGATGCTTTAAAGTTTTTTCCTGCCAATGCGGTAACCCCAGGCTTATTTAAAGCTTTAGGTTCTGTTTTGCCAAAGGGTATTGCAATGTATGCCGTGGGCGGCGTGGATGCAGGAAATTTACATGAATACAAAGCGTATGGGATTAGTGGTTTTGGTCTAGGCTCGTCCTTATACAAAGCTGGCAAATCAATTGAAGATATAAAACAAAGTGCTAATGCGAGTATGCAAGCATTTAATGCACTTTAATCTGAATTAAATTTTAAAAAAGAGAATATAAACAGTGAGTAAAGATAATAAAAAGATAACTTTACGAAGTCGTGAATGGTTTAATAATCCTGATAACCCAGGAATGACGGCATTGTATCTAGAGCGCTATCTGAATTATGGTTTAACCGCAGAAGAACTCCAATCAGATAGACCTATCATTGGTATTGCTCAGTCAGGTTCTGATTTAACTCCATGTAATAGGCACCATATTTTTCTTGCCCAGCGTGTTAAAGATGGAATACGAGATGCAGGCGGTATTCCAATTGAATTTCCAGTGCATCCTATCCAAGAAACAGGACGTAGACCAACGGCTGCTTTAGACAGAAATTTATTAACGCTTGGCTTAATTGAAATTTTGCACGGCTATCCACTAGATGGTGTAGTTCTGACCACTGGTTGCGATAAAGTGACTCCGGCTATGTTAATGGCTGCTGCTAGTGTGGATTTACCCTCTATTGCTTTGTCGGCGGGACCCATGCTCAATGGAAGTTATAAAGGTCAGTGTGTAGGTTCGGGTACTGTTATTTGGGATGCACGTCAGAAATTAAGTAAAGGTGAAATTGATTATAAAGAATTTATAGAGATGGCTTCAGGTTCGGCGCCTTCTACTGGGCATTGCAATACCATGGGCACTGCGTTAACTATGAACTGTTTAACTGAAGCTTTAGGTATGATGCTTACCGGTTCAGCATCTATTCCCGCTCCTTATAGAGAACGTCAACAGATGTCGTATGAAACTGGAAAG
>CALHVH010000174.1 GCA_938039225.1 uncultured Gammaproteobacteria bacterium | reverse complement strand
GATTGAGTCATCAAAACGGTCGCCGCCAGTGCGTTCTGAGGCAGCATAAACAATACCATTAAGCGATATAACCGCTACTTCAGAGGTACCGCCACCAATATCCAATACCATAGAGCCTCGGGCTTCAGAAACTGGCATACCTGCGCCTATAGCAGCTGCCATAGGTTCTTCAATCAAGTAAACACGACGAGCTCCAGCACCTTCAGCGGATTCACGAATAGCTTTACGTTCTACTTGGGTTGAACCAAATGGAACACAAATCAGAACACGAGGGCTTGGATTTATATAACTGCTGCCATGAACTTTCTTAATGAAATGCTGAAGCATGACTTCAGTAACACTGAAATCGGCAATAACACCGTCACGTAATGGGCGAATAGCAGTGATGTTTCCAGGGGTTCTACCCAACATATTTTTTGCTTCTAGACCAACCGCTTGTACGATTTTTCCACCGCGACTGCCGTCATCACGAATAGCAACCACTGAAGGTTCGTCAAGAACTACGCCTTTTCCGCGCATATAAATTAAAGTATTGGCCGTTCCTAAATCAATCGAGAGATCTGAGGACATGTAGCCTTTGAGCCATTTCATCATGGTGAGAATGCTTTCTGTAGTTATTTTTAGTTGTAATAGTTTACCAAACAATCAAGTGCTTGGAACATTTAACCTTGCACTCTAACAATGGGTGAGACTTTGGGCAAGCTGCAATGTAAAATGAACCTTCTCTCTGACCGTAACTCTTCTTGCTGGTTCGCCTAGCTTTACATTAATTATGTCCTGAGAGATTTTCTAGACCCCATTTTGGAGATTTGATATGGCTTTGACATCCGATGACGTATTACACATCGCGAATCTTGCCCGCCTTGAAATTACTGAGGCAGAAGTAGACGTTTATAGTAAAAAACTCACAAATATTTTAGATATGGTTGATCAACTTACCGCCGCTGATACCGAGGGCGTGACACCTATGGCTCATCCACTGGATATGGCACAACGCCTACGTGCTGATGAAGTCAGTGAAACTGACCAAAGAAAGCTATACCAGCAAAATGCTTCACAAACCGAAGCTGGACTGTATTTGGTACCTAAGGTTATTGAGTGATTTGACTGAATATTGCTCATTGAGTACAGATCAAATATAAATAATAAAACTCGTTTATAAAGAAAAAATTATGCATACAAAAACCATTGCTGAACTGAGTCGTGGACTCAAAGCAAAAGAATTTAGTAGTGTTGAATTAACTCAACATTTTCTTGATCGCATTGAAAAGCACGATAGTGAGTTGAATGCCTTCATAACGGTAACTCCTGAACATGCTTTACATCAAGCTAAAGAAAGCGATGAGCAGATTGCTTCTGGCAATGCCTCTCTTTTAGCTGGAGTACCAATTGCCCATAAAGATATCTTTTGTACTCAAGGCATTAAAACGACTTGTGGTTCAAAAATGTTAGATAACTTCATCTCTCCTTACGACGCTACTGTGGTTACGAATATGCGTAAGTCTGGTGTGGTGATGTTGGGTAAGACTAATATGGATGAATTTGCCATGGGCTCATCTAACGAAACGTCTTATTTTGGTCCAGTTAAAAACCCTTGGGATACCAGTAAAGTTCCTGGTGGTTCATCCGGTGGTTCTGCATCTGCAGTTGCTGCACGTCTAGCTCCTGGGGCAACGGCTACCGATACCGGTGGCTCAATTCGTCAACCGGCTGCTTTAACTAACCTAACTGGCATTAAACCAACTTATGGTAATGTTTCACGCTATGGCATGATTGCCTTTGCTTCTAGTTTGGATCAAGCGGGCACGCTCACAGCTACTGCGGAAGATTCGGCATTGTTACTAACAGCCATGACAGGTTTTGATGAAAAAGATTCAACTTCTATTCAACGCCCTGCGGATGATTATCTGTCTGGTTTGAATGATAGTTTAGAAGGCATGAAAATTGGCGTTCCAGTTGAGTTCTTTGATGAGAACTTAAGTGATGCAATTGCAGCGCCAGTTAAAGCGGCTATTGCTGAGTATGAAAAATTGGGTGCAAAAATTGTGGATATTAAAATGCCACATTTACATTTATCGGTTCCAACTTATTATGTAGTTGCTCCCGCAGAATGTTCATCGAATCTTTCGCGTTTTGATGGTGTGCGTTATGGTTATCGCTGTGAAAACCCAAAAGACTTAACTGACTTGTATAAACGTTCCCGTGGTGAAGGTTTTGGCGATGAAGTTAAACGAAGAATCATGACAGGAACCTACGTATTGTCGGCTGGATATTATGATGCGTATTATTTGCAAGCTCAAAAAGCTCGCCAATTAATTAAATCAGACTTTGATAATGCGTTTAAAGATGTAGACGTCATTATGGGTCCTACCGCTCCTAACTTGGCTTTTGGTTTGGGAGAACTAATGGATGACCCAATTACTATGTATTTAAATGATATTTATACCATTGGAGTTAACCTTGCTGGTCTGCCGGGAATGTCTATACCGTGTGGCTTTGCTGCTGGTAACAATGGTGAGTTACCAGTGGGCTTACAGCTTATTGGTAATTATTTTGCAGAGGGTCGTTTGTTGAATGCCGCACATCGCTATCAACAAGTGACTGATTGGCATTCACGTCGTCCGACAGCATTCGCATAAGGGGAATTGATTATGACTACACATGCTGGATGGGAAACCGTTATTGGTCTTGAGATTCATACTCAATTGGCCACCAAAACAAAAATATTTTCAGGATCGTCAACCGCATTCGGTTCGGCGCCTAACACACAGGCTAACTTAGTTGATCTTGCTTACCCAGGTGTTTTACCGGTCTTAAATAAAGACGTGGTACGTATGGCGGTTAAGTTTGGTTTGGCTATTGATGCTGAAATTACAGAGCGTTCTGTGTTTGCCCGTAAAAACTATTTTTACCCAGATTTACCTAAGGGTTATCAAATAAGTCAGTTTGAATTACCGATTGTTGGATTGGGTTCTTTAGAAATTACTTTGGAAGATGGTACGAAAAAAACCATTGGGGTAACTCGTGCTCATTTAGAAGAAGATGCAGGTAAATCCTTACACGAAGATTTTGACGGATTAAC
>CALHVH010000173.1 GCA_938039225.1 uncultured Gammaproteobacteria bacterium | reverse complement strand
GTGACAAGCCTGACAATGCCTATTTAATTGAAAGTGGTGAAATAGAAGTCAGCTCATCTAAAAATGGAAACTTCTTGGTTTTAGGGATATTAACTAGTGGCGACATACTAGGTGAAATGGCCATTATTGATCAGTCAGTCCGTAGTGCCGACGCCATAGCCAAAACTGATTGTGTATTAATCAAAATAACTAAAGACCAATTTCTTGAACGTTTAATTAAGTCGGACCCCATCGTTCGTTCGCTCTTAATCAGTTTATTAAGACGATATCGCAGTACACTTTCCACCCTTAAAGGTGAAGAAGAAGAATTAAGTTTTGCAGACACCAATATATTTGAACGTGTCACCATCAACAAAATTCGTTTAGAAGGTCAACTGCGAGCCGCTATTCTAAATAGCGGACTAGATTTGAGATTTCAACCCGTATTAAATTTAGAAACCAACCAAATCTCTGGATTCGAAGCACTTGTTCGCTGGAATCATCCTGAACACGGTTTTATTTCTCCTGCTGAATTCGTATCTTTAGCTGAAGAAACCTCACTGATTTTTGAAGTTGGTGAGTACGTTATTGAAGAATCATGCAAAGCCGTAAAAACCATGCTTGACTCTGGCAAGTTCAAAAAAGTTTTTATCGCGGTAAACATTTCAGCTAGGCAACTGGCTAACCCTGACTTAGTTGAACGCGTAGCAGAGTGCATCAAGAAATTTGATATACCAAAAAATAGTTTAAAAATAGAAATTACGGAAGGCTTAGCCCTCGATACTAAAGAAGTTCAAAACACCATTGTACAAGCCCATAGTCATGGTATTGAAGTGGCATTAGATGACTTTGGTACTGGCTACTCTAATCTAACACTTCTACATAAACTTAATTTTGACACCATAAAAATCGATCAAGCCTTTGCAAGAGGGGTTGTAGACGACTCGCGATCCATTATCTTAGTGAAAACTATCTGCGAAATGTGCAAATCTTTGAATGCTGATGTCCTGGTTGAAGGTGTTGAAGATGCCATCATGCTGGATATTCTAAAAAATCTAGGCGCCAACTATGCTCAGGGCTATCATATTGGCAAACCGCAAACCATGAATGAAATCTTACTGGATTCTTAACTCCAACATCTTCGAGATTATCCGTTTTTATGAACTGTTGAAAAAATATTCAAAAAACTCACATATATTAATTCCAAGGCGTTACAATGCACGCCTTTCCAGATGTAGCACATGCGCATACTTAAACGAGTCAAAGAACACGTTTAGCGTTTAGCTACAACTCTCGTACGCTAACGCACAAGCCATCTTATAGGCGCATTACATGACTACCGATACAAATACGGGTTCTATACCTGTTTCTGGCCCTACTTTCAAAGAATTACAACTAAGTAACTATATAATCAAAGCACTGGATGAGGTGGGATACGAACAACCCACTCCAATCCAAGCCCAAACCATTCCTCTACTTCTTGATGGAAATGACGTTTTAGGGCAAGCGCAAACCGGTACAGGTAAAACGGCTGCATTTGCCTTACCTCTATTATCGAATATAGACATTAAGCAAAAAAATCCTCAGATTTTAGTACTTGCACCTACCCGTGAGCTTGCTATCCAAGTCGCTGAGGCCTTTCAAAAATACGCCAAACACATACCAGGATTTCACGTATTACCGGTTTATGGTGGTCAAGAATACGGTGGTCAAATACGTTCACTAAAACGTGGTGTTCATGTGGTTGTTGGAACACCTGGCCGAGTGATGGATCATATCCGTAAAGGCACCATGAAAGTTGATGAACTCAAAGCCTTGGTTTTAGATGAAGCTGATGAAATGCTTCGCATGGGTTTTATTGATGATGTTGAATGGGTATTAGAACAAATTCCTGAAAAACGTCAGATTGCACTCTTCTCTGCAACCATGCCTAGTCAAATTAGACGCATCGCTACAAAATATCTGAATGATCCACAGCAAATAACCATTAAACAAAAAACCCAAACCGCCTCAACGATTCGACAACGCTTTTGGCCAGTTCGTGGTGTGCGAAAATTGGAAGCCATCACTCGCATACTGGAAGCTGAAGATTTTGATGCCATCATTATTTTTGTTCGTACAAAAATTGCCACAGTAGAACTCGCCGAACGACTGGAAGCCAGAGGTTATGCAGCCACCGTACTAAATGGTGATATTGCACAGGCACAACGTGAAAGAACTATTAACAACTTAAAAAATGGCAAGCTAGATATCTTAGTAGCTACTGATGTTGCAGCTAGAGGCTTGGATGTTGAACGAATCAGTCATGTAATTAACTACGATATCCCACATGACACCGAATCTTATGTACATAGAATTGGCCGAACCGGTAGAGCGGGTCGCCAAGGTGATGCTATTTTATTTGTAGCCCCTCGTGAAAAACGTATGTTGTCGTCTATTGAACGCGCCACCAATTCAAAAATTGAAATGATGGAACTACCTTCTACCAAATCAATTAATGACAACCGGGTTGTAAAACTAAAGCAAAAGATTTCAGACACTATTAATAATCAAGACTTATCGTTCTTTAATAATCTGATTACTGAGTTTACTCAAGAGAATGATGTACCCGTAGAAAAAATAGCAGCTGCATTGGCTCACTTAATGCAAGGTGATACGCCATTTTTACTGACTAATAAACCGGAACCAAAAACAAAGGGTTGGGGAGACGATAAATCATCTCGCGAGCGTGGGTCTCGTGGTCGAGATCGTGACCGAGGCGAACGAAAACCAAGCCGTGACCGTAAACGTTCTGGCGCAGATGGTGGACCACCAGAAGCAGGCATGCAGCGTTACCGCTTAGCCGTTGGACATAAGCATAAAGTTAAGCCTGGCAATATCGTAGGGGCCATTGCGAATGAAGCGGGTTTAGATAGTAAAAATATTGGACGAATTAATATTTTTGATGATCATAGTTTGGTGGATTTACCTAAGGGCATGCCGAAAGAGGTTTTTGAAGACCTAAAAGGTGCTTGGGTATCTGGACAAAAGTTAAATATAGTACCGGCTGATAATGATGGCTCAGAACGTAAACGCGAAAAACGTGATTATAAAGACCGTGGCTTTAGTAAACCAAAGTCATCAGACAAATCCAAGTCACGTTCACGTGATGAAAAAAAACGCGACTCAAAAAGGGATGATAAACCACGTGTAAAACGCAAGGAAGAATCTTCTGATAAAGACGGATCTAAAAAACCTAAACGTAAATCCGATGCAAAACCTAAAAAGCCAAAAAAAGATAAGCGTACTAAGGCTAGAAAAAAGAAGAAAGAAATTAAACGTAAGAAAAAAACATAAATTTTCTTTCTGTAAAAAAGCCTAAGTTTATACTTAGGCTTTTTTATTGCTTATTAGACAAAGTTATCTTCTAAAACTGTGTATCAATGGAGTTCCACTCTACTGTATCCACAAATTTTTCTGGTAATTTCTCTAGTGCATCTAAAGTACTTTGTGCTTGTTTACGAACTTTTGAGTTCTCATGTGTTAAGAATGGTTTAACTAAAGTCGAACATTCGGCAACTTTTAAAAAGCCCATTCCCCATAAGGCTGCACACAAATCCTGAGGTTCATCACGAGAAAGACTACGTAAATATGTATATTGAACATCTTCGCCCATTTTTGTGAGATGTGCAACTGCAATTTCACGAATACTAGCATGCTCATCAAAAAGCATTGTTTTAACTAAACCTTCATTGCCCCAAATTTGCATTAAGCTTAAAAACGCATCTCGGCGAATAGGCATATATTCATCTTGTAGAGCCAAGTTCAGAGCTTCTTTTTTTGCATCTTCTCCTAAAGTGTTTACTAGGTGTGAAGCCTTGATACGAATGCTTAAGTCTTTATGTTTGAGAGCACTTAAAATAAAGGTATCAATGTCAGCCAGTTTATATTTCAAAACAAGAGCAAAACACGCATTTACCACTTTAGTGTCACTATCGTTTAGGCCTTCAAGAATATTTAATACATTAGTAGGTTGAATTAAGTAATTTTCAATTTTATGAATAAAATCACTATGATCTTCTCTATCACACTTACGTAAGTGATAGAGTTCCGGCAATGACATAACAAAAGCTTCGGCATTCTCTGGAATTGCAAGCTTACGTAATGCACTCCTAGCCGCTGCCCGAATTTCTGCTACCCAATCATTAACACGCTCTATTAAATTTGGTATTACAACCGGATCACCCAATACTCCTAGTTGAATAACTGCCGCTTCACGTTTGAGCCCATCTTTAAGTTCGACACATGCCAAGAGAGTAGATAAATCAGAGCATTTAAGAATATCATCAACACTCATAGAACTTGGACTTTGTCCTATTGATAGAGTTTTACTTTGCTCAGGCACGCTAACTTCAAGTAACTCGTCCGAATCTCCGGTGAGTAACTTGGTCATAAGATTTTTGATTTTCTTTATGCTCATACTAAACTTACATATCCATGTGGTTTCGCTTTCTACTTTACTGTAATTTTACAGATTTGTCTTTCATATTTTCTATTAAAAATCAATAACTTACTTAACTTATTTTTTCAATAATCAAATTTTACTGCTCAAACTGTTCGATGTAATCTAGTGTCATATCAACATAGGCTCTAACACCTGTCTGCATAATAGACTCATCAATAGTGAAAAAGGGAGAATGATTTGATGGTGCTGATTTAGGATCTACATCTTTGGGCACTGAACCCAAGAACAAAAATAGACCTGGAACCTCTTGAGCAAAAAATGAAAAATCTTCGGCACCCGTTACTAAATCCGGCGTGACCACCCCGATGTCTCCCATAATTCTTTCTAAGGTAGGCAGCATTTGCGTGGTTAATTCAGGGTCATTAACCGTCACGGGATAACCTTCTTGAATAACAACTTCAACCTCAGCTCCAGCACTCTCGCCAATCGCTTTTGCGGTTTTTGCTATTCTAGTATGAATATCCTTACGCATGTCTAGATCAAAGGTACGTATAGTGCCCCACAGTTCAACCAAATCAGGAATAATATTATGACGAACCCCACCGTTAATTTTTCCTACGGTAATAATTGAAGGTTGCTTAGTGACATTTATTTGACGACTTGCAATGGTTTGTAAGCCTAAAATAATTTGCGAGGAGATCACAATAGGATCAATACCGCCCCATGGTCTTGCTCCATGCGTTTGCTTACCTCTAACAAATACCTCAAATTGATCAACCGCTGCCATTGCTGGACCAGGACGTACCGCAATTCGACCACCTTTCATATTCAGTCCAACATGCATACCAAATACAACGTCCGGTTTATATTTTTTAAACAAACCTTCTTTTAGCATCAGCTCTGCACCACCCTCTTCTCCTGGAGGTGCACCTTCTTCGGCTGGTTGGAAAATAAATAATACATCTCCATGTAATTCATCTTTAAGACTGGTCAAAATTTTGGCGGCGCCGAGTAACATCGCCATATGACTATCATGTCCACAAGCATGCATAACCCCTACATCTTTACCGGCAAATTCAGCTTTTGCGGTTGATGCAAAATCAAGCCCAGTATTTTCGGTAACCGGTAATGCATCCATATCCGCTCTAAGAGCTACTGTTGGCCCTGGTTTTGCCCCCTTAAGTAAGGCGACTACACCGGTATGTGCTACTTTAGTCTGCACTTCTAAGCCTAACTTCTCTAATTCTGTAGTAATACGCTCAGCAGTTTTAAACTCTCTATTACTCAATTCTGGGTTCTGATGAAACCAGCGTCTTAGCTCAACAACTTGGTCATGCTGTTCAGCTGCCATTTTATCGGTAACTGTGCTTAGAGGCCTAGCGATTGCGGTTGAAGTCAAGGCACTAGCAAACAGTAAAATGGCAAAATTCTTATAAAATGTAGTTTTCATAATGTATCCAAATGAGCTAATAATAAGTATGAGTATTTTGTGATTAGATTATACTATACAGCTATATAAATCACTTATTCATATACTAATGCAAAATAAATCCAGTAATACCAGCCTTATTCTTCTAATAGTGCTTTTATTCACCGCCTGCACCTCAAAATTAGCAACACATTCTGAATCCAGCCAAGACACAAAAATTTCTTCCAGCTATTTAAAAAATATCGTCAGCACACTGAGTTCTGATGAATTCATGGGTAGAAAAACTGGCACTCCTGGCATTGAAAAAGCAGCAAACTTTATTGAGAGAGAGTTACAAAGCTACATAAAAACGCCTGGTGTAAATATTTATAGAGAAACTTTTATGGCCAAAGGGCTTGAGACTAGCAATATCATTAGTTTTATCCCTGGTACAGACTCTAGCCTAAAAGATGAAGTCATCATCATCGGCGCCCATTACGATCATATAGGTGAAAGTAAAAACGATGAGACCGACACAATTGCTAATGGTGCAAATGATAATGCGGCTGGTGTAAGTGCAGCCCTAGCCATTGCAAAACACTTTTCAGCAAGTAGAACCAACAAACGCAGTATTCTAGTCGCCCTATTTTCAGCCGAAGAAATGGGTTTATTAGGTTCTAAACATTTCGCTGAAAGTTTATCTGAGCAAAATATCAAGGTCTATTGCATGCTTAATTTTGAGATGATTGGGATTCCAATGCAAAACAAGGATTACCAAGCCTATATTACGGGATTTGATTCTTCAAATATGGCTGAGCTTCTTAACCGTCACTCAGGTAAGAATTTAATTGGTTTTTTACCGCAAGCTCAAGAATATAATCTTTTCAAGCGATCAGATAATTATCCAGTGTTTGATAAACTTAAGGTTCCTGCTCAAACTATATCTACTTTTGATTTCACTAACTATGAGTTTTATCACCATGTTGAGGATGAAGCAGAAAAATTAGATTATCAACACATGGCCGATTTAATTAATAATTTGATTCCAGCAATAGAAAAAATCGCTCAAAGCAAGTCTCAAGAAATCAATTTATCACCAAGCAACTAATACCCAGGAATACCATGTTAAAATTTTTAAGCTTTTCAGTAAGTGGAAAAACGCATTCTACAATCTCTAAAATTGCACAATATATTTGCTGGCTTGCATTTATTGGAGTTATGGGTTTTTTTGCCTACACAGGTTTTCAAGCCCACAAAGAAATTAATAGCATAGGCTCCGACTACAGCACAGTTGAGGCTAAATTCAGCTTAAATCGGATTGAAGAAAATACTTCTAGAGGAAAAAAAACCGGTGCCACTTATCATTTTGATTACGTTTATCTAGCCAATGAAAAAACCTACACTGGCAGCTTTGTAAGCAATGAAAAAAATGCAGATGACTATACCGATTCTGAGACAGTAAATATTGCCTATTCAAACACCAAGCCTGAATTATCCAAGAGGTTCTCAGTAGTAGAAAAAGGTTATTCTTTAAAAAGTTATATATTACGTATGTTATTTATTTTCGTTTTACTTGGATTTTTTGCTCTACTGGTATTTGGCTTCATTACCGAATACTTATTTGTAAACAAGGATGCTCCACCTGAAGAAGAAACTGATGATGAATAAATTTTCGTTTTATAGCTTACTAGTAAGTTTTAGTTTATTGTTTATTAGTGCATGCAGTGAGCACTCTGATACCAACGACATTAAACCTAGCACAGCTACTTATCTTGGTAATGAGGCGATAATGATTGAACACTCAGGTGTAAAGGTTTTATTCGATCCTTTTTTCCATAACACATTTACTATTTATCAGGCAGTACCCGAAAATATACGCACAGCCTTATTTACCAATCAAGCTCCTTACGATGCCATTGACTATATATTTATTAGTCACGCTCATGCTGATCATTTTTCCAGTGGTGATTTAGCCAAATTTTTAAGACATTTTCCAGATACAACTTTAATTGCACCAAAGCAAGCTATTGATGCCTTGATTGATCTAGAAGATGCCCAAGACATAAAGTCACAGATGCGTGCCATCGAATTAGCCTATAAAGATGAGCCCTTTAGTGAAACATTAGACAATATAAAATTCGATGCTGTGCGTATTCCGCATGCCGGTTGGCCTGAGCGTGCAGGGATTGCTAATTTAGTGTTTCGTGTTACTCTGAATAATGAAATTACCGTGGTACATATGGGAGATGCTGACCCCAATGATGAACACTTTAAGCCTTTAATAGCTCATTGGGATAAACAAAGCACCAATACGGCCTTTCCTCCCTATTGGTTTATGACCAGTCAAAGCGGACAGTTAATTCTTAAGGAACGCATTAAAGCCAAAGAAAATATTGGAGTACATGTTCCAATTGCAGTTCCACAAGATTTAATTGCCAGCAAGGAGCGATATTTTTCTACTCCGGGCGAGAAAACCCAATTGCAATAAACTCAGTATATTTTGAATATACTATAGAGAAATTAAGTCTGACAAAAAAATTCAGTAGTCTTTATGATAAAAAACTCGATCATACCCTTCTGGAAAATTCTTAACTCGACCTACTTCTTTAAAACCTAAGCTGGTATAAAATTCTATGCCTTGAAAAGAGAGTGTATCAACTTGAGCACCAATACACCCGCGCGCTCTCGCTATTTTTTCTGCAGCCAGCATAAGTTGCGTGCCAAGACCTTGTCCCCGTTGTTGCCCAGAAACCCATACCACCTCAATCAAAAAATGACCATAGATGGTTCTACCTGCCACTCCCCCTAATAAGTTGGCATTATCATCTTTGATAATACTAAGCAAAGGACTTGCATCGGTATAACCAAGATATGTGGTATTAAAATGTCTAACGCCATCCACTAATTGTTCTATAATTTTTGGTGAGGCTTTTTCGATTAATTGTATTTTCATATCAGTCAATTAGGTTTATTTTAAATTTTAAGATTATCTGGGTCTTCCATCAAAAGCTCAGTTCGATTAAAACAATAGGCCCAAAGTGCTCTCACTGAAGACCCCAAAAAAGCGAACACCGCTGTTCCGATCAATAGTGGCAAGCCCATTGCAAAAATTGCCGTTATTATTACATGTTCATCTTGGAAAATTTCTACCTTCATCTCAACAATACAAAAATAATAACCATAAATGAGAATAACTGACCAAGAGAGAGAATATAAAGCCCACCGAAAAAAATAGCGATACTTTGGCTCAAAGTCTTGTGGCACAGGACCATTTCTGCCAAAGAAAATGGATGTAAATTTTGAGTTTCGGTTTCTAGATGCGTAACGCGTTAGTAAAAAGACTACTAAGGTCATTAATACTTTAAACAGAGTAATCGACATTAATTTTCCAAATTATTTTTCTATTATATTTGGCTTGACTATGGCACGACCGTTTTCATCAAAGAAGACTGAAGGCTTACTAAACCCTTTCATTTTCCACACCAATAATTTTGCAATCACTCTCAAGTTAACTACAAGTTCTGAAGCATAAGTATCGGGTTTTTCATAGCCGTCTTTTGCATGCTTAATAAATACGGCTCCACGAATAGGACCAAGAAGTTCAGTTCTATCCATTTCATCTTTGATAAAGGAGTGTACTATTCCAAAGAATGGAATTTTAGCACTGACGGTATTTCCGACCGCTGTATTACAGCAATCGGTGTACCATCTATACAAACCCTTTTTAGTGAGTCTTAGGCAACGAAGATTGTCGCTGCCTTGAGTGATGTTCACATGGGAAAGTGCGGCTTGAAAAAGTTCGGTTCCACCATGTTCGTCCAAGACTGAATCAGCTTGACCCAGTTCGTTTGGGAACGCTTGACAGTCTTTGCAAAAACAAATACATCTATTTCCTGATTTGGGTGTTACGTTCTTTACAAAACCTTGAACATTACCGCAATTACATTGGAGATTTAAGTTTGCCATGAGAGTATCTGCTTGGAATTTAAAGTATTAATAATACCTTAAGTTGTGACTCGCTGATCACTATTCTCTAGGTAGATAACAAACTTAACTAGCACTTAGTACTAGAACTTATTGATTTCTCTCAAAGAAATTCCAAACTTCATCAACCATTTCTATATCTTTATTTTGTCGGCCTACAATTAAGCTATATAGCTCTGAATAATGTTCAGTAAGACTGGGTTCAGTGTGACCGCCTCCAGTTACTTTATAAAGGACCACCTCGGTATTCCCTCTTCCTCGAGAATAAGTTTTAACTTTAACTCGACTACCGTCTTTTCTATCAATATTGCTTAAAACCTTTATTTTGGGACGTTTTGCAGTTCGATTAAAGTCCACCCAATACTGAATCGCATCACTGGTAGAAATAACTGTGCCGCGTTCTTGATTTGGGGTATTTTTCTTAGCGACTTGTCCGCCCCTATAAGGCAGGATTCGATCTCGGGTTCCATTCATAATGAGAACTGAAGTAGGAGCCCTTGGCTTTGTACATTCTGATTGCTCAGGCATGGATGCCACTATTGCTGCAACCGCTCGAAATCTTTCACTGCTTTCTAGGGCCAAACGAAATACCATATTGCCGCCATTGGATGTTCCATGGGCATAAATACGATTTTTATCAATTGGGTATTTAATTGAAACTCTATCAACTAATGCGTTAATGAACTTCACATCATCAGTATCAGGATTGGTGCTGGCATTACTTCGGCAATCATTCCAACCGCGTTTGTTATCTGAACCCACTTCCCCATCTGGGATTACAAGCATCCAACCTTCACGCTCGGCAATACTCAGCCAAACTTTATAAGGTGATGATTTTCTATTTTGTCCTGTAATGGTATTGGCGTCACCACCGTGCCCATGTAAGAGCACGACAAGTGGTGATGGCCGTGTTAGTGGCTTGCTTGGAATATATAAGTCATAAGTACGATCTAGATTATCAATTTTTAAAACTTGATTCTTTATTAGCTCGGCACTCAGGCTGGTATTGAAACCTGAGATTAGAATAATGATGGTAAAAATAAGCTTCTTAATCATTTGAATATCCGTAAACAATGAGTAGTAATAATTTTTAGAATTGTAGAATAACAAGCCAAAACTTAATGGGAGCTTAATCTATGGATGTTTATAGACATTAACCATAATGCCTTTCATTTCAATTTCCTTCTCAAAAACTGCCTCGACTCTTCCAGCAAGCTTAATTGATGCAGTATTGTCTTGATGTATAAAGCTTACGAAGTCTATATCAGGAAGATATTGCTTTGCAGCAACTTGTATGGTTTTCACCGCTTCAGTTGCATATCCCTTGCCATGAAATTCAGCTGCTAGGCCCCACAGTATCTCTGGGTTCGGAAAATCAATAGGGTACCAAAAACCAATATTTCCCATTACATTAGCTGTGGCCTTTTCTTCTACTGCGTAAGGACCATAACCACGAATTTGCCAATGGCCGATCATGCTACACATAGCTCGCCAAGTTTCACCTTCAGTGAAAGCTTTGCCTACCGTGTATCTGGTGGCGACTTCATCGGAATAATAAGCATGTAAGTCTTTCCAATCTTCCTCTTTAAACTGTCGCAGGATGAGGCGTTCGGTTTCAAGTTGAGTTGGAGCCAGAAATTTCATAGTGACATTACCCACAAAGCCATAAACACTAAACGACTATGTAAACGATTTTTTATTCAATCAATAGCATTAGCAATAACAAATACGCCTATTAGACCTACGCCTAGGTAAAGACCACCTGCAGCTGCAGCCGTTTTTCCTTTACTGATTTTTTTTATACTGAGTTTTTGAATGTCTTTATAAAAAATTTCACCTTGACTGGTTACTAAACTAGTATCGGTTTCACTTAGAACCTTAGCTTCGAAAGTTGTACTATCTTTTTTAGTAATCACTAAGGTTTGATCAATTAAGGATAGCTTGTCTTCATTAGTTAATTGTTGGATTTCACTCGATGACATTTCCAAAGGTAAGGTTGTGGTACAAGCAGTGAAAAGCAATAATGAAATAATAAGTAGAAGGTGCTTCATGTCTTATCCTTTGAGATTGTAAAAAATTAAATTAATTATATACGTATTTGTGACAGATCATTATTGTATTAGTTTCTGATAAATAGAATTCAAACGACAAACATCATAGTTAGAATATTTACACTCTGAATATATGCATCTCAATCTTATGCCAATTCAAGGATGTCGATAGACATGCCCAATACTGCCTTTGAATTCCATTTCTTTTTCAAAAGTAGCACCCAAGGCTTGAGCAAGTCTAATCGAGGCTAGATTACCCTGATGAATCAAACTAATAAGCGATATGTCTGGCAGAAATTGTTTACCTGCGGCTTGTACTGCTCGTGCCGCTTCACTGGCAAACCCCTTGCCCTGAAAGGCTGGTGCTAAGCCCCATTTAATTTCCGGACTGGGCCAATCATTGGGATACCAAAAACCAACTGTGCCTAGAACTTTCCCACTGTTTTTTTCTTCTACCGCATAAGGACCAAAGCCACGAATTTGCCAATGACCAATCATGCCAGCCATCGCTCGCCAAGTTTCACCTTCGGTAAAGGCTTTGCCTACAGTGTATTTGGTAGCGGCTTCATCCGAATAGTAGGCGTGTAGGTCTATCCAGTCTTCTTCTTTGAACTGACGCAAGATAAGACGTTCGGTTTCTAGTTGTGTAGGGACGATTGGTTTCATTGATTATTTAACTCTTCAGTAATTAATTGGTCTCTATCTATCTTTTTCTTTTTGAACCAAAATAAAATGGCACCTAAAGGGAAACCAACAGATATAACTGTTGGTGGATGTAAATATCCGGCACCTAAAAATTGAAAATGTGTCAATTTAATGAGATAGGTACCCGAATTCCAATCAAAATTGAGTACACCAATTGCACTTAGAATAAAAATCATCCAAAGCCATTTACGTTTTTCCATTTTTGTTCTTATGCAAACAATTGCAGTTATCACAACCAACAAAAATACTAATATTGCTGAAAATAATACTAGATAGTGAAATAAAGATTTCCCACCAAAAACAAATTTATTCATTTCGCCATGAGATTGAGCATTTTTTGTAAAAGTAAAGTAAGCAACTTTCGCTTTTTGATCATCCTTTCTAATTAAGAGAACCTCATAGACGATCCAGAAATCCGCATATTCATTCTCAAGTATAAAATTACCTTTCCACTCACCCGCTAGGTTTTTCTCAGTATGAAAGCCCACTAGGATAGTCGAGAGCACTTCCTTCTCAGGCACATGCTCCATAATTTTTTCAAATGTCTCTTTAGTAAAATTCTTATCTGCTTGTGGAACCATGTATTCTTTCATACCTAAAAAATTTCGTTCTGCAATTTGCTCAATAAAATTTTTAGCTATTTGTAAGTCATCTTTGGGGACTAAACGGTTATTAGAATAATCAGCAGCTGATACTCCACTCGTCAATACAGCAATGAGCAGTAGCAATAAAAATTTAAATTTTTTCAAGTAGATAGCCTTTAGGGATAAATTAAGTGTTGATCTGTTTTTATTTAAAACGGATTTAGCGTATAGCCTTGTTGTTGCAATAAGGCATGCGCTGTCATCGCACTAAGAGCCATTTGCACACCTTCTTGTAAGTCTTCTTGAGCTACCTTGTAATAGGCAGCACTTTGACCACACAAATAAATATCAACTTGATTATTAAGCAGTTCATTAATCAAATCATGATTTGGATTATCAAGGTCAAATTTTTCTGCGTATGAATCGTTATTCATTACATCCAAAGACGCTTTGCCATGCACCACTAAGGCCAATCGAATATTCTCTGGCTTTACCCCTGCTCTAACGTGCATATTAATAAAACGTGCTAATGAATCAAAATTACGATTCACCTTATCCGTTTCACCTTGCTTGCCTACATCAAAGGCCACCTTAAAGCTTTGATCTTTTGGGAACGCTACATCAACAAAGGCATTGGCACCAAAGTCTTTGATTTGAGGACCCGTGGTAAAAGTATTAGGCATTGCAGCTGTGAGAGAAAGCGATACTGTGAGAATAATTAGTGAGAGTAGTTTTTTCATGAGAAGTAGCTTTCTTAAAGTAGGAATTTATAAGAGTGTAGACTATAACCAAAATAGATAGCGCTGTCATCATTGTAACAAGCATTCTTAAGGCTATGAAAACCTTTAATAAAGGCTATTGAACGATGTGTTTTGTAAACCACACGTAATAAGTACACGACCCGTCTGGTCTATCTAGGTAAGCAAACCAATGGAGTCAACCATGAATATTCTTACTCGTAATATTTTTATTACCGCGCTTTTGCTTACCCTAAGCACAAGTTTAGCGGCTAATGAAAGCAAACAAGCTGATGTTAGTAAGCAAGATGCCGTTCACGTAAGTGATTCTTATATCCCAAAGGTCACAAAAGTCCATCATAGAACTCATCGTTATAATAATCGTAATCGTTATCACAATAGCTATCGGCATGGTTATAGGTACAATAACCGTGGTCATTATGGTCATCGCAATAATTATTATCGTGGGTATCGATACAAAAACCATAAGCGATATTATAGAAATAAGTACTATAGGCATAATCGCTACAATCGTGGATACAGAAACGGATACTCCAGACGAGGTTATCGCCATCGCTCTTATCGACGTGGCTATCGTTATTGATTAAGGTCTAAATTTTTAAGTACACAAACACTTAAAAAGTGCTCAGACAAGTAAGTTAATAAACTTACTTGTCGTTGTGTAAATCTTAAATTAAATTAAGGACAAATTTGAGCATCGTCATTTGGTAAGCTGGTTCCTAGTTCTTGTAATTTTCGAGCAGCGTTAAATACATCACCCGCATTAGCACTCACTTTACCTGACTCAGAAAGAATAATTAAGCGATCTAACAAATCTCCTAATGGACCATTGTTACTCAATTCATCCATTGCTTGTTTATGACGACTACAAGTACTGAATTTTTTAACACGTAAACGTAATGAGGCCTCCATAAGTTGCAGTGCATCTCGATATTGGGAACCATTCAAAATCTGGCCATCAACAGACAACCCAGTTCTTAATAACTCGCCAGCTTGGCGATGTAATGCTGACATGGCGAGTGCGGATGACTTGGTTGAAGGAAAGCGCTCAGTCACAATGGCATCCACGCGTAAAATCAAATTTCTAAATTTAAGCTTGGTTTCATTACGTTGTGTTCGTGCGGACGAAGATTTATCAACAATTATAGAAAAAATTTCGGGCGACGCCATTTCTGATAGTAAGGGTTGTAAAGATAAGCTGGAACTGGATTTTCCAGTCACAAAAGAATCAATCCTATAGTAGCCATCTAATACTCTCGGAGTAAACGGATTACTCATGCCTTCTTCTATGTCGTGACTATTCGCTCTTCCTATAGCAGCTTGTACACGTCCTAAGTGGACCAGAAAGCTGACATCGTCATTGGCTAGATGTTCCTGTGCTTGAAATCCTGCGGACTCACCCTGCCACAGCTGTGCGCTTTTCATCACTGCCTTAGCTTGGTCACTGGCTGCTACGGATACCTCTTTCTCTGGCGTGATTGAGGCTTTTGGGTCATCCTTTTTACAGCCACTAATACAGAAAAGTGTTAATAAAATAAGGAGTCCGAAATTGCGAAATTGTTTATTTTTGCTTTTGAAATACATCACTTTGCCCCGATTTAAAAAAATTGACATGTAAATGTATAATTCTACTTTCCAGTAATTTGGGGGATATACCTGTATTTGGTATAAGGGTATACCTAATTTTCAACAGTTAAGAATTGCCTACAACGAGGAAACCGAGAATCCCGGGGATTATGGGCATTGTTAGCCTCTTGTTTAATGGTTCTAAATACCTTATGGCTATTATTACAACTAGAACAAATAACACGAGGTCTTTGCTGTATAGGCAGGGATGCACATTGTTTATGATTTTTCAGTGACAATAAAGTCAATTAAAAACTCACACCTAATTCAAGATACCTTATTAGTATTAGCGGCTCTTTAAGTACTTGATATTAATCATTTAGTTTCGGTTCAAAATTCACCAGTTCGGTTATCTGAGAGAGATTTTTTCATGATCTGATCGGCTAAGGCAGGACAGTCAGCACTAATGGTCAGTTTTTGTTTTTTAGCGGTACGGTATGAATTAAG
>CALHVH010000172.1 GCA_938039225.1 uncultured Gammaproteobacteria bacterium | reverse complement strand
ACTACTTTAGAAACACGATTTACTGTAACTAACTTTTCAGTTAAATCATCAGTCTTGTTTCTATCACCACGTTGTTGTTCTGCCATAACCTGTTCTCGTTGCTTTTAAAAGTGCACTTGAGTACTTAAAAATTTATTAAATTGCTAAACTTCCTTAGAAGTCTAAACCACCTTCACGCGCGCTATCTGCTAGAGCTTGTACACGACCGTGATACTGATAACCAGCACGATCAAAAGCTACTTTCGATAAGCCAGCTGCTTTTGCTTTTTCAGCAATTGCAGCACCAACAGCTTTTGCTGCTTCAATATTACCGGTGTACTTCAAGTCACCAGCAATTGCTTTATCTAATGTGCTTGCAGCAGCTAATACTTTGCTACCGTCAGCGGTAAATACTTGTGCATAGATATGACGTGGGCTACGAGTAACTGTTAAACGAGCTACTTCTAGTTCACGAATCTTCGCCCTAGTGCGCTTGGCGCGACGTTGACGTGCTAATTTTTTATCCATTGCAGTTCTGCCTAATTAAACTTTTTACAATTACAATCTGTTCGAAAAGAATCTTAAGAATTACTTCTTTTTAGCTTCTTTCATAATTACGTGCTCATTCAAGTAACGCACGCCTTTGCCTTTATAAGGCTCTGGTGGACGATAAGCACGGATATCCGCAGCTACTTGTCCAACCTTTTGTTTATCAATACCACTAACCACAACTTCAGTTTGGCTAGGAGTTTCTACTTTCACACCCTCAGGTATCGCATACTCAACTGGGTGAGAAAAACCTAAGTTAAGGCTTAAGCTATTACCTTGAGCTTTAGCACGATAACCAACGCCTCTTAATTCTAGCTTTTTCTCAAAACCTGCAGAGACACCAGTAACCATATTTTGCACAAGCGAACGCATAGTGCCCGCTAAAGCAATGGCTTGGCGACTGTTATTGCGTGGTGCAATTTGCAGTGAGTTTTCATTTTGCTCAATGGTTACATCAGAATGCAATTGCAACTGCAATGTGCCTTTAGAACCTTTGAATGACAGGTCTTGACGATTAATCGTCACTTCTACACCTTTAGGCATTTCGACCGGTTTTTTTGCCACTCTAGACATTGTTTGCTACCTTAAAAAATTATTTATAAACGACGATAATGAGTATTGCTTAAGAAACAAAGCAGAGAACTTCTCCGCCATGACCTTGAGCACGCGCTTCGCGATCTGTCATTACACCATTTGAAGTTGACACAATCGCAACTCCTAAACCACCTAATACTTTAGGCAGATCTTCTTTACCTTTATAACTGCGTAAACCAGGACGACTAATGCGTTTGATTTGCTCAATTACAGGACGGCCTTGGTAATACTTCAATTCAACCGTCAAATTCTTATGTGCACCTTCTTGAGTCTCTGTATAGCCAGCAATAAAACCCTCTGCTTTCAATACATCCAAAATTGCTTTCTTCTTAGTAGAAGCTGGTACGTTTACGCTTGCTTTATTAGACGATTGACCGTTACGGATACGTGTCAATAAATCAGCGATTGGATCTGTCATACTCATGATGTTTTACTCTTTAATCTTAGTCTTGTTTTAGTACATACTAAAAACAATAATTACCAACTTGCTTTAGATAAACCCGGAAGTTCACCACGCATTGCATGCTCACGTAATTTATTACGCGACAAACCAAATTTACGATAGTAGCCATGTGGGCGACCAGTTAAATTACAACGATTGTGCAAACGACTCGGCGAAGCATTACGCGGCAATTTTTGCAATTTTTGTTGTGCTTCAAAAATCTCATCATCAGTAGACTTTGGATTTTTCATGATTGCTTTTAAAGCTTCACGTTTTTTGGCAAATTTAGCAACAGTGCGTTCTCTTTTAAACTCACGTTGTATCATTGATTGCTTAGCCATATCGTTTTCTCTTATTTGTCTCTTATTAAATACTTAATTATTTTTTAAATGGGAAGTTAAATGCTTCAAGTAAAGCACGGCCTTCTTCATTATTTTTTGCACTAGTAGTGATAGTAATATCCATACCACGCAAAGTATCGATTTCATCGTAGTTGATTTCAGGGAAGATGATCTGCTCTTGAACACCCATACTGTAGTTACCACGACCATCAAATGACTTAGGGTTCAAACCACGGAAATCACGTACACGTGGAATTGAAATATTCACTAAGCGATCTAAAAACTCATACATGTTTTGCTTACGTAAAGTTACCTTACAACCGATTGGGTAACCTTCACGAATTTTGAAACCCGCTACTGATTTACGAGCTAATGTAGTTACTGGACGTTGACCAGCAATCTTAGTCATATCAGATTTAGCGTTTTCTAAAATCTTTTTATCAGCTAGCGCTTCACCAACACCCATATTAAGAGTGATTTTAGTAATACGCGGAGCTTGCATTACGCTGTCATAAGAGAATTTTTCCATCAATTGTGGAAGAACTGTCTCATTGTAAAATTCTTTTAAACGTGCCATTTTCTTATGCTCTTTAAATTAAGACTATGTATCTATTACAGGTCTTGGGTTACCGGTTGTTCGTCTGAACGAAAGAAGCGAATTTTCTTACCACTTTTTTCATCAACTCTAAAACCGATACGCTCACCTTTTTTGGTGCTTGGGTTGTAATGCATAACATTTGAAATATCTAATGGCATTTCTTTTTCAATGATGCCACCAGGAACGCCTGCATTAGGATTTGGTTTTTGATGCTTCTTAACTTTGTTAATACCTTCAACAAGAATATCTTGTTTCTCAGGCATAACTTTAAGAACTGTTCCGCGCTTACCTTTATCTTTACCGGTAATTACGACCACTTCATCATTTTTCTTAAAACGTTGCATATCTATATAACCTCGGCTTACAACACTTCAGGTGCTAATGAAACGATTTTCATAAAACGCTCATTACGCAGCTCACGTGTTACAGGACCAAAAATACGTGTACCAATTGGCTCAAAACGAGCATTCAAAAGAACTGCTGCGTTGCCATCAAAACGAATAAGTGAACCGTCAGGGCGACGAACGCCTTTACGAGTACGTACAACAACTGCGTTATACACTTCACCTTTTTTTACTTTACCGCGTGGTATTGAGTCTTTAATACTCACTTTAATAATGTCGCCCACGTTGGCGTAACGACGCTTAGAACCACCCAGCACCTTGATGCACATTACACGGCGCGCACCACTGTTATCGGCTGCATTTAGCATGGATTGCATCTGTATCATTGCCGCAGTTTCCTTTAATTAAATCTTTTATTAATATCGTTTATTTAGATTGCTGCACGTTCAACAATTTCATGCAAAGTCCAAGACTTTGTTTTAGAAAGAGGACGACACTCAGTGATTTTTACTAAATCACCAATATTACAATCATTGTTTTCATCATGTGCCTTCAGCTTAGTAGACTTAGTTGTGTACTTACCATATAGCGGATGCTTAACACGACGCTCAATAGAAACCGTAATACTTTTAGTCATACGATTACTAACTACCTTACCGGTTAGGGTACGGATTACTTTATTTTCTGTAGTTTCACTCATTTCGCACTACCTGCTTTGGCCTTTTCATTAAGAACCGTTTTAATACGTGCAATGTTGCGACGGGCCGCTTTGAATTCATGTGGCTTCAACGCTTCACCGGTTGCTGCTTGCAAACGTAATTTAAATTGTGAATTGCGAATGCTAATCAAATCAGCATTAAGCTCTTCAACAGTTTTGCTACGCAGATCAACTGCTTTTAATATATCGCTCATCACATCACCTGACGGGAAACAAATTTAGTAGGAAGTGGCAACTTAGCCGCTGCCAAACGGAACGCTTCACGAGCGATTTCTTCACTCACACCTTCCATCTCATACAACATACGACCAGGTTGAATTTGAGCAACGTAATACTCAACGCTACCTTTACCTTTACCTTGACGTACTTCTAAAGGCTTTTTAGTAATTGGTTTGTCTGGAAAAATACGAATCCAGATTTTACCGCCACGTTTTACGTGACGTGTCATCGCACGACGAGCTGCTTCAATTTGTCTTGCAGTGATACGACCACGGCCAACAGCCTTAAGTCCGAACTCACCGAATGACACTGAACTACCACGGTTAGCTAAACCACGGTTTTTGCCTTTCATCATCTTGCGATATTTTTGTCTTTTTGGTTGTAACATCTCTGCTTACCCCTTCTTACCAGAGCCGCGTGTGCTTGCCGGTGTTAATGACGGCATAGCACCGAAAATCTCACCTTTAAAGATCCACACTTTAATGCCAATAATTCCGTATGTAGTTAAAGCTTCAGCGAAACCATAATCAATGTCAGCACGGAATGTATGCAATGGCACACGACCTTCACGGTACCATTCAGAACGTGCAATCTCAGCACCATTCAAACGACCCGATAATTTAATTTTGATGCCTTGAGCACCTAAACGCATTGTGTTTGTTACTGCACGTTTCATTGCACGACGGAACATAACACGACGAATTAATTGTTGACCAACACCTTCAGCAACCAATTGAGCATCTAATTCTGGCTTACGAATTTCAGCAATACTCATACGGACTTCGTTGATGTGCAAATCTGTAAGCTTTGCAACTTCACGACGTAAACGCTCGATGTCTTCACCTTTCTTACCAATCACAATTCCTGGTCTTGCTGTGTGAATTGTCACATGCAATTTTTTTGCAGGGCGTTCGATTTGAATAAAACTAACCGACGCTTGAGCCAATTTCTTTGTTAAAAATTGACGAACTTTGTGATCCGAATGAACGTAGCGAGCATAATCTTCTGAATTGGCATACCATTTCGAAGACCAGTCACGCGTGATGCCCAGGCGAATTCCAATTGGATGAACTTTTTGACCCATAGGTTTTCTCTAAACTTTAAATACTAAAAGTGTTCTTGAACTTGCAGACCTACTGGTCAGCAACCTCAACCATAATATGACTTGTGCGCTTAAGGATACGGTTACCGCGACCTTTAGCTCTTGCACGCATACGCTTGTGTACAGGACCTGCGTCGATCATGATGGTTGAAACTTTCAACTCATCAATATCGGCACCGTGATTATGCTCGGCATTAGCTATTGCTGATTCGAGCACCTTTTTCACAAGGACTGCACCTTTCTTTGGCATAAAAGACAAAGTAGTTAATGCTTCGCTCACGTCTTTACCACGAATCATGTCTGCAATTAAGCGACACTTTTGTGGCGAGATGCGGGCGAAACGATGTTTTGCTGTTACTTGCATGTCATTCAACCTTTATTAACGTTTCGCTTTCTTGTCTGCCGAGTGACCTCGGTAGGTACGTGTGGCAGCGAATTCACCTAACTTATGACCAACCATGTTCTCTGAAACTAATACTGGAACGTGTTGACGACCGTTATGTACCGCAATCGTAAATCCAACCATATCTGGAGAGATCATAGAACGACGCGACCATGTTTTGATCGGGCGTCTGTTGTTTGTCTCAATCGCAACTTGCACTTTCTTTTCTAAGTGCAAATCAATAAATGGACCTTTTTTCAATGAACGTGGCATGTCATTTAACCTTTAACTTATTTTCTAGCTTTACGGCGACGGATAATCATCTTATCTGTACGCTTATTAGAACGAGTTTTCTTACCTTTGGTAGCAACACCCCATGGAGTTACTGGATGACGACCGCCCGAAGTACGACCTTCACCACCACCGTGTGGATGATCAACCGGGTTCATAGCAACACCACGAACCGTAGGACGAATACCGCGCCAGCGCGTTGCACCCGCTTTACCTAATTTACGTAAGCTATGCTCATCATTACCAACTTCACCAATAGTGGCACGGCAATCAGCAGGAATCTTACGCATTTCACCTGAACGTAAACGCAATGTTGCGTACATACCTTCACGAGCAGCTAACTGAGCTGAAGTACCTGCAGAACGTGCTATTTGAGCACCTTTACCTGGCTTCATTTCAATACAATGAACCAAGGTACCAACAGGGATATTTCTTAATGGCATGCAGTTACCCGATTTAATCGGAGCGTGCATACCAGACTGAATTGGATCGCCAGCTTTAACGCCTTTAGGAGCAATAATGTAACGACGCTCACCATCTGCGTATAAAACCAGTGCTAAATGCGCACTACGATTTGGATCATATTCCAAGCGCTCTACTTTGCCAGGGATATCATCTTTGTTACGTCTGAAGTCAACAATACGGTAATGCTGCTTATGACCACCACCGCGATGACGCGTAGTGATACGACCGTTATTATTACGACCACCATTTTTACTTTTCTTTTCCAACAACGGAGCGTAAGGAGCACCTTTGTGCAAGCCTTCAGTTTTTACAGATACTGTAAAACGTCTACCCGGCGATGTTGGTTTTGCTTTATGTAATGCCATGATTATTACTCTTGCTTACTTTTCGCTATGCGAAGTAAATTATTCAAGACCCAGGAAGTCAACTTCCTGTCCGTCTGCCAATTTAACGTAAGCTTTTTTCCAATCCTTACGTTT
>CALHVH010000171.1 GCA_938039225.1 uncultured Gammaproteobacteria bacterium | reverse complement strand
CAATTGGCCCTCAAGCTAGACCATTAGTTGATAATGATGTTATTGAACTTGCAGGAGTAAAAATGGGTTTCTTCTTAATTGAAGAGGACTAAATTATAAGCCTGAACAAAAAAAGCCATTCTTAATGAATGGCTTTTTTTTTGCAAAATAGTTAATTTAAACTAAGTCAACAGCAACCCGTTGAGTGATACCACAAACCAATGTATAAGCAATGGTATTAGCTGCACTAGCAATAGTGGTAACCGGTAGCTCATCCCCCCAAACCTGCACTCTTGTACCAATTTCCGCTGTTTCAGCGCCACTCAGATCAATGGCAATTAAATCCATGGATACCGTCCCAACGAGCTTACAAGCGAGTCCATCAACACATACAGTCGTACCATTTGGCAATTCACGAGGATAGCCATCTCCATAACCAATGGCAGCAATACCTATACGTGTTGGTTTATCTGCATGCCAGTTTTGTCCATAACCAACACCCTCACCTTTTTCTAAGTGTTTTATTGAGATCAACTGGGTTTCCAAACTCATTACCTGTTTGAGGTGAGAGGAATTAACACTTGCATCCTGAAAAGGTGAAATACCGTACAAGGCTATGCCAGGTCTCATCCAAGTAGATTCATTATTGCTGCGTGACAGTAATGCCCCTGAATTTGGTAATGAGAATTCAATGCTACTTATCTGAGAGTTTTCAAATGCCGTTTTTACACTCAAAAAAACTTTTTCTTGTGCAGAATTAAAAGGATCATTAATATCATCGGCATTGGCAAAATGACTCATTACAACGAGTGGTTTTTCAAGATGCTTTTCTAAACTCTCAAATACCTTAATTACTTTTGGGACTTGTTTAAGCAAAAAACCTAAACGATGCATACCGGTATCAACCTTCAACCAAACACCAAAATGGCATTGCTCTCCATCTCTCAAGCCGCTACAAAAATCTTGTAAACTTTGTAATTGCTCAGAATTATGAATAGCTAAATCGATGTTTAATTGCTGCGCGAGTTGCCAATCGTTAAATGACATTGCCCCACTTAGAACAACCACTCTAGACTGAATTCCTGCCTCACGTAATTGAACCGCCTCAAACATACGCGCCACACCAAAAGCATCTTGCTGGTCCATTTCAGGACTCAAAGTATTAGCGACATTTAAAAGACCATGCCCGTAGGCATTAGCCTTAACCATAAGCATTAGTTTCTTTCCATCGGCGGCCTGTTTTAGTAAGGCATAATTATGTCTTAAAGCACTGGTATCAATTCGTGCATGACATAAAGGCTTAGCGATTAATGTAGAGATATCCTGCATAGAAAGTTTTAATCTGCGAGATAATCAACGTCAGGATAATCATTAGGAATAAAGTTCTCGAACTTTGTGTATTCGCCTAAGAACTTTAGAACAACCTTACCTGTTGGGCCATTACGTTGCTTACCGATAATAATATCCGCCTGGCCTTTGCGTGGATTACTTGGGTCTTTATTATAAAAATCATCACGATAAATAAAGGTAATTACATCAGCATCTTGCTCAATCGCACCTGATTCACGTAAGTCAGAAAGTACTGGCTTTTTATCTGTGCGCTGCTCAATACTACGGTTAAGCTGAGAGAGTGCAATGACTGGAACTTCTAATTCTCTGGCCAATGCTTTTAAGCTGCGTGAGATTTCCGAAATTTCGGTAGCTCTATTTTCTGAACCACCTTTTACCTGCATTAACTGCAAATAATCAACCAGCACCAAACCAAGACCATGCTCACGTTTAATGCGGCGCGCCCTAGCTCTAATTTCTGTTGGAGACAGAGCAGGAGTGTCGTCAATAAAAATTTTAGAATTCTTCAACAAGCTCATGGCCGAACTAACGTTATTCCAATCTTCAGGTTGCAATTTACCTGACCTAAGACGAGTTTGATTGATGCGACCTAAGGATGAAATCATACGCATGACTAATTGATCTGCTGCCATTTCCATAGAAAACATCACAACCGATTGTCCAAGTGCAATTGCCGCGTTTTCAGCCATATTAACGGCCAGTGTAGTTTTACCCATCGACGGACGACCCGCAACAATAATTAAATCCCCTTTTTGTAATCCTGAAGTCATCACATCAAATTCTGTAAAACCTGTCTCCAGTCCCGTAAACTGACTGTCAGATTTTTCTAGCTCTTTTAAGCGATTAAAAACGGGTGATAAAACATCTTTAACTGCCACATAACTTTTACCTGAACGACTATTCTGTTCGGCAATATCAAAAACCATACGCTCTGCATCATCTACAAGATGTTTAACTTCACGCCCCTCGGTATCGTAGGCATTACTGGTAATGGTTGTACCAACAGTAATTAAAGACCTTAAGATAGAGCGCTCACGTACAACTTTGGCATATGATTTAATGTTTGCAGCACTTGGAGTGTCCTTAACCAGCTGACCCAAATACGCTAGGCCTCCAACAGAATTCAAATCACCATTTTTCTCTAAATAATCTGAAACCGTAATCACATCAAAGGGATCACTTAAATTAGCCAGATGAGCAATTGCTGCATAAACCTTTTTATGATCTTGTCTGTAAAAATCTTCATCAGATAATATTTCGCCCACATCATTCCATGCATCATTAGCGAGCATCAACCCACCTAAGACTGATTGTTCAGCCTCTAAAGATTGCGGAGGAACACGTAAATGGCTAACACTACTGCCACCACTACTTTGCATGTCAGGATAATTTGGAATATCGTAAGGTTCGTTCATATTTTTATTGCGACTTATTTTTAGTTTTAATACTTAAGTGAGTACAGTATCACAAAGCAATGTGGGTTGTATGTGTACAAACTGTGGATAAAGCAATTTGGCTAAAAATAGAAAAAAATGCTTAATTTTTAACTAATATTTAGTCCATTACAATCTACAGGCATAAAAAAAGCGGCAACCCGAAGGCGCCGCTTTTGAGGTATCGCAAATAGCGTTAAGCTTCTTCGCGAACCACTTTTACTGGAATTTCAACATCAACATCAACATGCAGATGTAAACCAACAGTAAAGTCACCAAGCTCGCGTAAAGCACCATTCGCCATGCGAACTTCTTTACGATCTACTTCAACACCAGCATCAGTACAAGCCTTAGCAATATCAGCAGTACCGATAGAACCAAACAACTTACCTTCTTCACCAGCATTGGCAGGAATTACTAAAGCAACTTCTTTAAGTTTTTCAGCACGAGCAGTGGCTGTATCTAATTCAGCTTTTGCTTTTGCTTCTAACTCTGCACGTAGTGCTTCAAATTCAGCAAGGTTTGCAGCGGTTGCTAACTTTGCTTTGCGTTGCGGTATTAAATAGTTACGACCAAAGCCTGCCTTAACAGTAACTTTGTCGCCCATTGAACCTAGGTTTTGAACTTTTTCTAATAAAATAACTTCCATTGTCTTATACCTCGTGATTATCACAGTAAGGTAAAAGTGCAAGATAACGTGCACGCTTTACTGCGGTAGCTAGTTGGCGTTGATAGAAGTTACTAGTTCCTGTGATACGACTAGGAACGATTTTGCCAGTTTCAGAAACATTAGTTTTTAAAGTAGCAATATCTTTGTAATCAATTTCTTTTACTTTGTCTGCGGTAAAACGGCAGAACTTACGACGACGTGGAGCATATGCCATGATCAGTCTCCTTATTCTTCTTCAGATGCTGCTGGTGCAGCCTCTGCTACTGGTTCAACAACTACCGCAGCCGCTTTGGCTTTGCGCTCGTCTTCTTTTGCTTTTTCTTGTGCAAGCAAAGAAGTTTCGGTTACCGCTTCATCACGACGCACAACTAAGTGACGCATTACGTGATCATTAAAACGGAAAGCTTCGGTTAATTCACCCAAAGCTTCACTGGTACATTCAAGATTGAACATATAGTAATGAGCTTTGTGGAAATTTTGAATTGGGTAAGCCAACTGTCTGCGGCCCCAATCTTCAGAACGATGTACTTTGCCACCGCCTGTAGTAATAATGCCTTGATAACGTTCTACCAATGCAGGCATTTGCTCGCTCTGGCCAGGATTGACCAAGAACACAACTTCATAATGACGCATATTAATTCACCTTATGGATATAAAGCCAGCCTGTACGTCCACAGGTCTAGCAAGGAGTTAAGAGAGCGCGCATTATACTTATCAATAACTTAGACAGCAATTGATTATC
>CALHVH010000170.1 GCA_938039225.1 uncultured Gammaproteobacteria bacterium | reverse complement strand
AGTATCTCTAGCCACACAAGTCATTTCTTCAATGTGGATTGTTGTGAAACGATCTTCCTTCACAACACGCTCAGAAATAAGGATTGAATCCTCATAGTTATAACCATTCCACGGCATGAACGCTATAAGCATGTTTTGACCCAAGGCCAACTCACCCATATCCGTAGAAGGACCATCAGCCATTACATCACCACGAGCAACAGTGTCGCCAGCGGTTACTAATGGTTTTTGGTTAATACATGTATTTTGGTTAGAACGTGTGTATTTAGTTAGGTTATAGATATCTACACCAGACTCACCAGCTGTTGTTTCGTTATCGTTAACACGAACCACGATACGACCGGCATCCACTGAATCTACACGACCACCACGTTTAGCTACTACCGTTACACCAGAATCCGTTGCAACCACACGCTCCATACCGGTACCGACTAAGGGCTTTTCAGCACGTAATGTTGGAACCGCTTGACGTTGCATGTTCGAGCCCATTAAGGCACGGTTAGCATCATCATGCTCTAGGAATGGAATCAAGGAAGCCGCCACCGAAACGATTTGTTTTGGCGAAACATCCATATAGTTAACTTCTTCAGGCGCCGACAACATGAATTCATTCAAGTGACGACAAGAAATTAATGAATCTTGGAATTTACCTTTTGGATCTAAAACCGCATTCGCCTGAGCAATAACATATTGGCTTTCTTCAATAGCTGATAAATATTCAATATCATCAGTCACTTGACCATTATTCACTTTACGATATGGCGTTTCTAAGAAACCATATTTATTAGTGCTCGCATAAACCGCAAGCGAGTTAATCAAACCAATGTTTGGCCCTTCCGGTGTTTCAATCGGACAAACACGACCGTAGTGAGTTGGATGCACGTCACGAACTTCGAAACCTGCACGCTCACGCGTTAAACCACCTGGGCCTAATGCTGAGACTCTACGTTTATGTGTTACTTCAGATAATGGATTATTTTGATCCATGAATTGAGACAATTGCGATGAACCAAAGAACTCTTTAACGGCTGCCGATACTGGCTTGGCGTTAATCATATCTTGCGGCATCAACTCTTCAGTTTCTGCCTGGTTCAAACGCTCTTTAACTGCACGTTCAACACGCACTAAGCCAACACGGAATACGTTTTCAGTCATTTCACCAACTGAACGAATACGACGGTTACCCAAGTGATCAATATCATCCACAGTACCGTTACCGTTACGGATATCAATCAAAGTACGAATCACATCAAGAATGTCGTCAGTACTTAGAACCATTTCGCCTTCGGTCTCTTCACGACCTAAACGACGGTTGAACTTCATACGACCCACTACTGATAAGTCATAACGCTCTGGGTTAAAGAATAAGTTTTCAAATAATGCTTCTGCCGCATCTTTAGTTGGCGGCTCACCTGGACGCATCATGCGATAGATTTCAACCAAGGCCTCTAAACGAGTTTGCGATGGATCAATGCGTAAAGTATTTGAAATGAATGCACCACGATCTAAATCGTTTACATACAAACTTGAAAGCTGGGTTACACCCGAAGCAAGAATCTGCTCAAGCAATTCCTCAGTGATCACATCATTTGCTGGCGCAATCAATTCACCTGTCTCTGTATCAATAACATCATCACCTAAGGTTTTTTCCAATAGGTAAGATGAGGGAATACTTAAACGATTGACACCGGCTTCTTGCATTTGACGAATATGACGTGCCGTAATGCGACGCCCTTCTTCGACCAATACTTTGCGACCATCTTTAATGTCAAAAGCGGCTGTTTCGCCACGTAAACGCTCAGGGACTAATTCCATTTGAATTTCATCACCCATCACGTGGAAGATGTTTTTATCAAAGAATATGTCCAGAATTTCTTTATTACCAAATCCTAATGAACGCAACAAGATAGTAACCGGTAATTTACGGCGTCTATCAATACGAACAAATAGGCAATCTTTTGGATCAAATTCAAAGTCTAACCACGAACCACGATATGGAATTACTCGTGATGAGAAAAGCACTTTACCTGATGAATGAGTTTTGCCACGGTCATGATCAAAGATCACACCAGGCGAACGGTGTAGTTGAGATACGATAACCCGCTCAGTACCATTTATAACAAAGGTACCGTTGTCGGTCATCAAAGGCATCTCACCTAGATAAACTTCCTGTTCACGAACGTCTTTAACTTTTTTAACTTTGCTGTCTTTATCATAAATGATAAGACGCACGGTCACACGTAATGGCGCCGCATAAGTAAGACCTCGCACTTGACACTCTTTAACATCAAACTCGGGTTTACCGAGTACATAAGAGACATATTCAAGTGCCGCACTACCGTTGTAACCCATAATTGGGAATACAGTATTGAAGGCCGCATGCAATCCGATGTTTTCGCGATCATCTTTAGCAACACCTTGTTGCAAAAACTTACGAAACGAATCGAGTTGAATAGATAATAAATAAGGAACACCTAAAGGACTTGGCAATTCGCCAAAATTCTTACGGATACGTTTTTTTTCTGTAAACGAGTAAGTCATCTCTAACACCTATAAAAGCGCA
>CALHVH010000169.1 GCA_938039225.1 uncultured Gammaproteobacteria bacterium | reverse complement strand
ATTAAAAAATAAATCCCTCACCTCAATCGTAGTGCCTTGCTGATGAACACAGGGTTTTGGTCCAATACACTCACCTTGATTATTAACGCTCACTTGGTAAGCCTTGTCACTTTCTATATGTTGAGAACTGATGCTTAGAGCTGATACAGAAGCAATACTGGGTAAGGCTTCGCCACGAAACCCCATACTGAGTACTTTTGTTAACTCTTCAAGATTTCGAATTTTACTGGTTGCATGTCTAGCAAGAGCGATGGTTAATTCATTTTCCCTAATGCCTATGCCATTGTCAGAAATTGAAATTAATTTAGTTCCACCGGCTTCAATAGAAATAGTGATTTCACTCGCGCCAGCATCTAAGCTATTTTCTATTAGCTCTTTTACCACTGAAGATGGACGTTCTACAACCTCACCAGCTGCAATCTGATTGACCAAGTGCTCTGGTAACTCTTGAATTGAGCGATTGTTTGAATGACGTTGTATAGAATTTTCTGACATGTTTAAAGAGCTTGCAAATCACTTAAAAACAATAGGATAACTACTGAGAATCTCAGTGGCTACACATTTACCTGAGTTTAATGAAATTGATTAAAAAGCCTGCTAAACCTCAGCTTTTTATCACCGGTACTTTAAGGACCTGACCTACTCTAACAGTGTCTCTTTTTAGATTATTAATGCTTTTAAGCGCCTTCAACTTAACATTATATCGAATTGATACACCCGATAATGTTTCTCCACGCTTAATTACATGGCTTATGAGCTGAATATTGTTTTGCGCATTGTTGGCTGTTTTTGCGCTAGCAACCACTACAGGTTTTTTCGTTGTAATGGGAGTAATTTTTGGCTTCTGATTAGGTTGAGTTTGTGCCATTTGCACTTGGGGCCGTATGTTTTCACTCAACAATTTAGGGACTTTATTATCACGTTGCTGGGCAAACAGTGAGTTTGCTGGAGGATTGTTTTTAAAATACGCTCTCACACCCTTAAACAAAGCTTGAGCAATTCGCTCTTGATGTTTGGGATCCTTAAGTTTTTTTTCTTCACTCGGATTAGACATGTAAGCGGTTTCAACTAATATTGATGGGATATCAGGTGACTTTAAAACCGCAAAATTTGCATATTGAACATTGGTTTTACGCACTCGACCAATAGCAGATAATTCACCCAAAACACTTTTACCCAGAGTTGTACTCGCTGCGATGGTTGCGTTTTGTGATAGGTCAAATAATACCGACGCCAACATATCATCTTTATCGTTAAGGCTTACCCCACCGACTAAATCTGCACTATTAACTTTATCCGCCAACCAACGAGCGGCAGTACTACTTGCACCACGTTGCGACAATACGTAAACAGATGAACCTGTTACGGTAGGATCAGAAAAAGAGTCCGCATGAATTGATATAAATAAGTCCGCGTCTTTTTTCCTAGCACGGTTCATGCGCTCACGGTATTGTACTTTTTTATCATTATCACGAACTAAAAATGCCGCCATACCATCTGCACTATTTATAGTTTTAGCCAGTCGTTTGGCAATTTGCATAACAACGACCTTCTCTTGTGTTCCGTGTTTACCGATTGAACCGGGATCCTTACCACCATGACCAGCATCAATAGCTATCACTAAGTCACGAGCTGAACTTGTATAGGTTTTAACTGGTAAGATTTCGTGTGGTTTATTTGGTTTATGAAATAAGTCTATTACCAGTCGATCTTTTTTTCGTCCTTCTCCAGGTAGTAAAAAACTTTTAACCGTGACATTGGATTTCAAATCAGCCACTAAACGTAAGCGTTTTTCCTGCATGCCAGAACGAACTCTTGCAATCACTCCAGAACCTTTTGGTAATTTAAACCCCTTAGGCAATGCAGTATCTTGCAAATCAATAACTAAACGTTCAGGTGCTTCGAGTGTCATTATTTGATGCTTAACTGGCGTATCCAAGTCAATAACCAGCCGAGTGTGCTCACTGTCAGGTGCCACACGAAGCCCTTGAATTTCAGCGGCAAAAATTGGCGTAAAACCAATGACGACCAAAGCCAACATACCTATTTGCAAAACCACACGAATCCAGTCAACAATTGACTGCTTCTTATTCATTTTTTTGCTTATTGTATTATTAGACATTTTCTAGGTGACAGTGAAAGCTTTTATATTTATTAAACTATTTTCAATAAATTTAATGGTTTATGCAATGTTTCTAGAATATTAGGGATAGTCTGAATATAAGATTAATAGCTAAGTAATTGTTTTATCGAGATTTTCCTTATTCAATACTTAGAGCCATGAGAGACTCTATTACAATCATACGACCTGTATCCATATGATTTAATTGAATATTTATATCAGGTTGCGAAATATAACCCTGAGCTTTTTGAGGCCACTCAACAAAAATGAGATGATAATTTTCTTTTAAATCCCTTCCGCCAATATAGTCCAGCTCTTCTGGTTCTTGTAAACGATATAAATCTAAATGCGCAATTTTTAGACCTGGGCCTTCACCCTTTGTTGAACTCAATTTAGAAAAAACCACATCGTAAGGTTCAAGTAAAGTGTATGTTGGGCTCTTAATTGGACCTACGACACCGAGTTCTCGTAAACATGCTCGCACTAAACTGGTTTTACCTGCTCCCAATTCACCCTGTAAAAAAACCACACAAGATTTGATATCGGAACTTAGTAAGGAGCGTTTTAGACTTACAGCAAGCTTGCCGCCAATTTCATTTGTGGCAGATGCATTTTTAAGAATTTTTTGAAACTGCATAAAAAGGCTCGGGGTACTTTAGGTTTTAAAACTTGTCGGAATTTTTAAAACGTACTTGGATTAACCAAATAACGCAATTCTGGTAACAAATCACTCGCTATCATTCCACGCTCACCATTAACTGCAGCTCTATCACCAGCTGAAGCATGTAACCACACACCCAACTTAGTTGCTTCAAGTTGTGGGATCCCTTGAGCAATTAAACTTGCAATAACTCCTGTGAGTACATCGCCCATACCTGCTGTAGCCATACCTGGGTTCCCTTCTGCACATACTGTTGGAACATCATTGACCGTTGTTATTAAACTGTTAGCCCCTTTTAAAACCACTACTCCGCCAAACTTATCTTGTATTGCCCGTGCATTGTGTAAACGTGCTTGCTGTATATTTTTTGTGGACTTATCTAACAGTCTTGCAGCTTCACCAGGATGCGGTGTAAGCACCCAGTTATCGAATTTTTGAGGTTCTTTTGCAAGTAAGTTTAAGCCGTCAGCATCTACAACTAACGGTTTACCAGATTTCAAAACAGCTGCCAACAATGACTGTGCCCAGGTGTCCTGACCTAAACCCGGTCCAATGATAATCACTGCAGCACGCTCAAATAAAGGTTTAATTTCAGCCGCAGCATGAATAGGATGAACCATCAATTCAGGCTGTGCACTTCGTATAGCTGTGACCGAATCAGGATGCGCTGCAATACTGACTAAACCTGATCCTGTACGTAATGCAGCTAGACCAGCTAAAACGGTTGCTCCGGAAAATCCTGTATTACCACCAACCACCAAAACGTAACCAGCATCACCTTTATGAAAAGTTCGTTTACGCGAGTTAAGATAATGAATTTGATCCTCACCGTTTTCCTGACGCATGACAGGTGCAGCAATGTTTTCATATATTTTTGCGGGTATACCTAAGTCATCGCAACTCAAACGCCCAACACAGTTAGGACCATCATTTAGGAAAAAACCTGTTTTATTAGCAATAAACGAAATCGTAAATTCCGCTTGAACTGCATATGAAAGGATTTCACCCGTGTCAGGGTGCAAGCCGGTAGGTGTATCAAGAGAAAGAATGGTAATACCCGATTGATTTATATATTCAATCCATGCGGCCATAGTGCCTTTGATTTCTCGCGTAACTCCTGTACCTAAAATAGCATCGACAATTAAATCATAAGCTGATAGATCAATATCATGTGGGAGAAGGTTTTGCACTTCCCCACCACTCTTTAATAAATCTTTATAGGCTCGTTCAGCCGCACCTTCCCACACATTTTCTTTATTTAAAGAGATAACAGTTACTGAACGCCCAGCTTCTAACCAACGGCGCGCGAAGACTAATCCGTCACCACCATTATTACCGCCACCGACCAATACCAAACAGTTTGTTTTGTCATTTCTACGTTGAGCCATTAAATAAAAAGCAGCATTAGCAGCACGTTGCATAAGTTCATATGCAGTTACGCCCATATCATGCATTGCCGCTTGTTCTAAGGCAGCTAACTGCTCACGAAAGTAAATTGGAGGATGTGTCTGTTGCATACAAGCATTATACTGAGCACACTAATCAAGTCACGTACTTAAAGCAATTTCCAATCAAATCAATGTCTACTAGCTTCTCAAATCAACAAATTACTGATCTTACTCAAAAAATCAAGTCCTGGGGCTTGGAACTGGGATTTCAACAAGTTGGTATTAGTGATACAGACTTAAGTCATATAGAAGCACAGTATGCTAAATGGATTGAAGAAAAAAAATATGGTGACATGGACTATATGCACAAGCATGGGAGTAAACGACTACGTCCAGAGGAGCTAATTCAAGGAACGATTCGAGTCATTTCGGTACGAATGGATCATCTACCTCACAATTCCGAATCCGCTATCAAAAAACTAGATGATGGTAAAACTGCTTATATTTCTCGTTATGCTCTGGGACGTGATTATCACAAAGTCTTACGCAGCCGACTAAAAAAACTCGCACAAAAAATACAATCGGCTATCGACGGATTTTCATATCGTGTATTTGTGGATAGTGCTCCAGTCATGGAAAAACCTATAGCCCAGAAAGCCGGTTTAGGTTGGCAAGGAAAACATACTAATCTTATTAATAAAAAAGCAGGCTCATGGTTTTTCTTAGGGGAGCTTTACACCAACTTACCATTGGAACTGGATACTGTAGCTGAAGATCATTGCGGAAGTTGCACAGCTTGTATTGACGTCTGTCCTACTCAAGCCATTACCGGACCTTATCAATTAGATGCACGCAAATGCATTTCATATTTAACCATAGAGCATAAAGGCTCTATTCCTATTGAATTTCGCAAGGCTATAGGTAACCGTGTTTACGGTTGTGATGATTGTCAATTATTTTGCCCGTGGAATAAGTTTGCTGATATCACAGAAGAAAAAGATTTTATGCCTAGACATGAATTAGATGATTCAAAATTAGTAGAATTATTTAATTGGAC
>CALHVH010000168.1 GCA_938039225.1 uncultured Gammaproteobacteria bacterium | reverse complement strand
ACAGTTATGCAAGGCGATGATGTGTTTATAACGATTAGAGTTCGCAGCACTGATAATCAACGCCACGACGATATTGCTGTAATAGACTTACTCCCAGGTGGTTTTGAAATTGATCGACCAAGTATTCGTGACGCTCAAAGTTGGTCACCTGAGTACATAGATATTCGCGAAGACCGCTTAGTCTATTACGGTTCTGTGGGTTCAAGTGCTGTAGAAATACGTTACAAAGCTAGACTAACCACCAGTGGAGAGTTTGTAGTACCGGCGGTTTATGCGAATGCGATGTATGACGAAAGTCTTAAAGGGCATTCGGAATCTAGCAAAATTACTGTGGCAAAGAATCAGTAAGCTGGAATATCGCGGTGAGAAAACAAGGTACAAAAAAATTGGGCTTAAGAAGAGTATTACTCTTAAGTCTCTTTGTACCTTGTGTATTGTCATTACTTTGGTATGCCTTCGTTCCAAAACCAGAACTGATACCTGATTGGACCCACTCCAAAGCCTTTTATGCAAAAGATGGCGAGCTCTTACGATTAACCTTAAGTCACGACCAACAGTACCGCTTATGGAAAACTTTGGATGAAATTCCACAGCATTTTCAGGACGCCGCTTTGCTATATGAAGATCAATACTTCTATAAGCATCCCGGGGTTAATCCATTTGCTTTGGCACGAGCAACTTACAGCAGTTATTTCTCCAAAGGTCGACGCATGGGAGCATCGACCATCACTATGCAGTTGGCTAGGTTACGCTTTAAACTAAAAACCAACACCATTAAAGGCAAGTTTAAACAAATTAAAGCGGCTCTCGCACTTGAACGACATTATTCCAAAGAACAAATTCTGGAAGCCTATTTAAACCTGGCTCCCTATGGACATAATATTCAAGGTATAGGCGCGGCTAGCTTAATCTATTTTCAAAAGCCCGCAGTACAACTCAGTCCTACCGAAAGCTTATTGCTTGCCGTAGTGCCACAAAATCCGAACAAACGCATTCCAAGTACTAAGACTGGCTATGAATACGCCAAACAAGCCAGAGCCCGTTTAATTGAACTCTGGAGTGCAGAGAAAAACAGTAGTGATGAAGAGATAAACCGTTTAGCTTTAGATCTTCATATTTTTAAACCTAATGAGCTGCCGTATCAAGCACCACACTTTGTTGAAAGTCTAGTTCAAGATAAACACACCCTTCTGGGCACTTATCAAACCAGTTTAGATTTAGACTTACACAATAATATTAAAGCATTAACTCAAGCTTATATTCAAAAAACACAACGTAAAGGCATTAAAAATGCAGCCGTTATGTTACTTGACTACCGCACAATGCAAATTGTGTCAGAATTGGGATCAGTGAACTATTTCGATAATGCGATACAAGGTCAGGTAAATGGGACGCGGGCTTTGCGTTCTCCTGGCTCTACACTTAAACCTTTTATTTATGGCTTAGCCTTAGAACAAGGCTTAATTCACCCTCAAACATTACTTAAAGATGCTCCCAAACGTTTTGGTGCTTATACCCCTGAAAACTATGATCAACATTTTTCTGGCCCAGTTAATGCAACTGATGCACTCGTTAAAAGTAGGAATATTCCAGCCGTTGATTTATTGCGGCAATTGAAAGCCCCAAACTTTCACGCCTGGTTACAAAAAACTAATCCTGAGCGTTTAAACACTAAAGAACACTATGGCTTAGCTTTAGCCTTAGGTGGTAACGAAGTCAGCATGCTGGAGCTAGTGCAATGGTATGCAATGTTGGCAAATAAAGGTCAGTATCAAAAAGCTTCTGCATTAAATACAGATATTCAAAAAGAAGTAAAAACTCAATCATTAAAACTTATGTCACCTGAGGCAAGTTTTTTAACTTTAAGCATGCTTTCTGAAAACACGGTAGTCGACAGAAGCGAAAATATACAAAACTTACAAAATTCTTCAGTCAAAGAAATGCCTTTACCATGGAAAACCGGCACATCCTTTGCCTTCCGAGATGCCTGGTCTGTAGGTGTAGTTGGGCATTACGTACTTGCGGTTTGGGTGGGGAATTTTGATGGCAGTGCTAATCCGGCGTTGATTGGCCGACAAGCTGCAGGCCCATTGTATTTTAAAATAGCTAGACAACTGCAAATACAAAACCCTGAAATGGTAGCCGAATGGAATACTCCAAATAATTATGATTTAGTCAAAGTGGACATGTGTAAAACCAGTGGTGGCCTGAATACCGAACATTGCCCTAAAGTCGTTAATAGCTGGTTTATTCCAGGCGTATCCCCCATTAAATCAGATGAAATTTATAGAGAAGTATTAATTGATAAGGCTTCTCAATTACGAGCGTGTAAAAATGATGCTGAAACAACTGAGAAAAAAGTATTTGAATTCTGGCCAAGCGATGTACAAAACGTTTTTAGACAAGCAGGACTACACAAAAAACTTCCACCACCATTTTTACCTGAGTGTGTGCAAGAAAGCTTAAATGCCATGAGTAATATTGTTGGAAATGCTCCTGATATAACCTCGCCTATGTCCACCATTGACTATGCCTTACAATCGCATAAATTAGATGATGAAAAAATACCTTTGACAGCAACCGTTGATAGCAACAGCTCAGAGCTTTTTTGGTTTGT
>CALHVH010000167.1 GCA_938039225.1 uncultured Gammaproteobacteria bacterium | reverse complement strand
CACCCACTACTCAATATGCTTACTGAACATGCTTATACTCAAGTTGCAAGCAATATTCTTCAACAGCGTGCAGAAGCCTTGTGGCCACCCTTTTCTAATCTTGCCTTGATGCGGGTTGAGTCGCAAAAATATGAAGAACCCATGCAATTTTTAATGCATATCAAAGACAGCCTACATAAAATTTTGCCCCAAGATGTTTTAGATAAGGTCAGTATATTAGGGCCCGCTTTTGCACCCATGGCAAAACGTGCTGGCTTTTTTAGAGCACAATTACTTTTTCAATCAGAAACCAGAGCCGTACTTCATCAAGTATTACATCATGCTCAGCAATGCAGTAGCACAATTAAACATCATCGCACGGTACGCTGGTCCCTAGACGTTGACCCATCTGAATTGTATTAGCGTCCTTTCAATCCCTCACTTCAGGTAAAATACGCGCTTTAATTCAAGTAATTCGTAGTCACTAATGAGCAACGTTTCAAATACCTTAAAACAACGTATCGTCAATTTGCTAGCTCAAGCGCTAGAACAATACGCTGCAAGCTTTACTGATGAAGATGTTTCACAGCAAATTAAAGACCTTTCACCTCATATAGAGCGTGCACGTGATACGAAATTTGGTGACTTTGCATCCAACGCGGCTATGATGCTGACTAAGATTGCTAAGCAAAAACCTCGCGATATTGCTGAGTCGATTATTGCAGCGTTTCCTGAGAATGAGTTAATTCAAGAAAGCAGTATTGCTGGACCAGGCTTTATCAACTTTCGTTTAAAACCTGAAATTTTCCAACAAGAACTACAGCAGGTGCTTAACCAGGCTTCACAATATGGTTGTCAAGCAAGTAAGGGGCAAAAGGTTTTAGTTGAATATGTTTCTGCCAATCCAACAGGTCCTTTACATGTAGGGCACGGCCGTCATGCGGCCTATGGTGCCAGTGTGTGTAACTTATTAAAAACTGCCGGCTACCAAGTTCATGGTGAGTACTATGTAAACGATGCTGGTCGTCAGATGCAAATTTTAGCGACCAGTACGTGGATTCGTTATCTGGCCTTGAGCGGAATTGAACTGACATTTCCAGTGAATGGGTATCAAGGTGACTACATTATTGAGATTGCTAGATTACTCAAAGAAAAACATTCAGATAAATTTGTGTTTGATTCCGATAAAATTTTTTCCGATTTGCCAGATGATGAAAAAATAGTTGGCGGCGTTAAAACTGGCGATAAAGATAAATACATCGACGCTTTAGCCCTTCGTACAAAAGAACTCATTGGCGAAGATGGTTTCCAAATTGTTTTAGATGCTGCATTAGATTCAATACTCAGTGACATCAAAGATGATTTGCATGAGTTTGGTGTAGTACATGACGAATGGTTTTCAGAGCGTCGCTTAGTGGACGATGGTTTAATTAAGCATGCTTTAGATAAACTCGAGGCCAATGGCACAGTTTATGAAAAAGATGGCGCTAAGTGGTTTAAGGCTACTGATTTCGGAGATGACAAAGATAGAGTGGTCGTACGAGAAAATGGTGTAACCACTTATTTTGCTTCCGACATTGCATATCATCTTTATAAACGTGAACGCGGTAATCACTTGCTCTTAGATATCTTAGGTTCAGATCATCATGGCTATATTGCCCGCGTAAAAGCTGGTCTTGAAGCTATGGGCGAACCACCCGAAAGCCTTGAAGTTCGCTTAATGCAATTCGCTGTTTTGTATCGAGGAAAAGAAAAAGTTGCTATGACCACTAGAGGCGGTGACTTTGTTAGCTTAAGAGAATTACGTAATGAGGTTGGTAATGACGCAGCACGTCTATTCTATGTGATGCGCTCTAATGAACAGCATTTAGATTTTGATTTAGAGTTAGCCAAAAAACGCGATAATGAAAACCCCGTTTATTATTTACAATATGCCCATGCACGTATTTGCCGAGTCTTTAAAACTTTGACTGAAAAAGACTATGTTTATGATGAAAGTGCGGGTGCAGAAAATTTACATTTAGTGGATAGTGATTCAGCCTATAAACTTATTTCATTTATGAGTCGATACCCAGAAATTATTGAATTGTCGGCTGCTAATCGTGCACCACATACTTTGGTTCAATACCTGCGTGACTTATCAGCAGAATTCCACAGCTTTTATAATTCGGATAAAGTGATTGTTGAGAACGACAACTTACGCAATGCTCGTTTGTATTTACTCAAAGCCGTTCAACAAGTCTTACAAAACGGCTTTGCAATTATTGGTATTTCAGCTCCGGAACAAATGTAAGTTTAAATGGCCAGAGACTATAAAAATTCAACACCTGCTAAACGCAAACCTGCGAAAAAGGCTACGCGAAAAAAATCAACTAGCAAAGCAAGTAGCACATCCGCAAATAATTCCGGGATTCCTCGCTGGGTAGTTTTTTTAGCCGGTATTGCGGTTACCTTTGCACTGCTTTGGGTAAAAGATAATTTCTTCCAGCCTCAAACTATTGATGAACCAAGGGATCTTACACCCTATTCGCAACGAGAAGAAATCAACAATACTGAAGTCGAAGAAGTCCCACAAGAAGTCATCAAGCCTAAGGAAGTTAAAAAGGAATTTGAACTCAAAAAAGATCCTCGCTTTACTTTCTATGAGCGCTTACCAAAAGATGAAATTATCATCCCTCAAGAGGCCTTAGAAGTTGAAGTAGATAAAAACATTAATAAAGAGCCTTTAGAAAAAATTGAAAAAGAAGGCTCATATGTCATCCAAGCGGGCTCATTCCAAGAGTTTTCAGACGCTGATCGACGTAAAGCCGAACTTGCATTATTGGGTTTAGAATCTGCGATTCAAAAAGTGAGCATTGATAAACGTAATTGGTATCGCGTTCGAATTGGACCCTACATTAACTTAAAAACGCTTAATACGACTCGTCAGCGCTTGCGTGATGGATCTATCGATGCCCTAGTGATACGTATCGAATAAAAGAGAAAATCTCTCTCTGCACCATTCTGTAGCATCTTAAGCTAATCACGCACTTCATCTAAGCGAATATTAATTAAATCCAACATTATTTGCTTTATGCATAAGTTTTCACAATAAAATCCAGTGTTATTTGTGTGTATTTGAATAAAAGCACGAAGTTGGCACGTTGTTTGCAATATACCAAGTAATCTATTAACAAAAGCAAAGATTGGATTATTACTTATGAAACTAACAACACTTAAACCTTTAACTTTAATTGCCAGCACATTATTAGTTAGCGCCTCATTCAACACAGCCTATGCAGAAGATCCTGTATCTGCAAACGTATCACTTGCTACTGATTACGTATGGCGCGGTGTTTCACAAACTTCTGAAAATGCAGCTATCTCAGGTGGCTTTGATTGGACTCCTAGCGAAAATTTTTATGTAGGAACCTGGGCTTCAAACGTTGACTTTGGCGGTGTAGAAAATATTGAAGTAGATTTATACGGCGGCTGGGCAACTGAGCTTAGCAGTGGTCTTGGTTTAGACTTCGGCTTTATTCAATACTTATATTTTGATGACGCTGCTGACGTAGATTTTAATGAAATTTATGCTGGCCTTAGCTACAGTGGCTTTAGTGGCAAACTATCCTACGATGTTGATAATAAAAACACTTACATAGAAGCTGGATATGACTATGAACTGTCTTCTGGCTTAGGTTTAGGCTTCCATGTGGGTAACTACTCATTTGATGGTGATGGCGATTACACTGATTACTCCATTGGTCTAAGCGGAAGTTTCAAAGGCCTAGATTACGGTTTATCTTACTATGATACTGATATTGATGGTTTAGCTGAAGCAGATGGGCGCGTAGTTCTATCGATCAGTCGCTCATTCTAAACATCGACTTAATAATATTCATAATATGACGATTATGCTCTGCTTAAAACTAACTCCTCCCAGATAAATTTTATTAGAGCAGACCGCTGAAGATTTCTTCAGCGGTTTTTTTTTGGCTTATCAATTTGTAAATTATCAAATCTATTCTTTACTACGTCCAAATTCGATGTTCAGTGTTTTAAGTTTACGATATAAATGTGTACGTTCCATTCCTACAATACTGGCTAGTTTCCCCACCTTACCATCACATAATTTCAATTGATGTTCTAAATAGGCTTTTTCAAAAGCTTCTCGCGCCTCTCTTATTGGTAAACTCAACCAGTCTTCTTTCATCATGCCTGAATGTAATGCCGGTTCAATAGCAAGTACCGCCTCAACATCAGCAGGATTAATCTCGGCCCCATTAGCCATTACCAATAAACGCTGGATTACATTTTTAAACTGACGCATGTTTCCAGGCCATTCGTAATTTCGTAAACGATTTTGGGCAGCTATCGAAAAACGCCTAAATGTAAGTTCATGTTCTTCAACCATTACATCAACGTAGTACCTTATTAAACTGGGAATATCTTCTAAATACTCACGTAATGAAGGGATATGTAATCGTAGAACACTTATCATTTGCAATAAATCCGGACGGAACTTTAAAGCATCAGCACGTTTCTCAAAACCAGGTCTTGCAGAACTAATTAAACGAAAATTTATATCGACTTTTTGCTTACCATTAACTGGGGTAAAGCTTTCATTTTCTAGTGCGCCGTACAACAAGCGTTGCAAACTTGGCGACATGTCTTCAAGCTCATTTACAAACAAAACCCCATTTTGGGCTTGCTGGAAAAACCCTTCAATTAGTTCTCCATCACGCATTTCTCCAAACAGCACCTCAGTCTCCTGATCAGCATGAATAGAAGACGGTACTAAGTTAACAAATGCGCCTGCTTTTTCTTTTGACAGGGAATGTACATAACGGGCAAAAGCCTCTCTTCCTGTACCTGCTTCTCCAATAATTAAGGTCGCTGCATGCTGTTCAGCAATTTTGCGTGCTTCTTCTCGTGCACTTTGAATAGCAGGACTTTTCCCAATTGGTTCAATTAGAGGTGGTATTAAACTATGGATAGTTTTTTTATTTGATAGAGGCTTATCTTTAAGTGCTTTTTCTACACTTGCTAACAACTTTGCCATGGATAAAGGTTTTTCAATGAAATCAGTTGCACCTAAGCGAGTTGCCTCAACAGCCGTTTCAACGGTGCCATGACCAGACATCATTAACACAGGCATTTTTAGCTTACCCGTTTGTCCCCAATCTTTTAACAAGCTAATGCCATCAACATCTGGCATCCAGATATCTAAAAGTACACAATCAAATTTAGACTTAGACAATTCTTGATGTGCATCTTTGGCTCCCATAGCAGTTTCAACTTCATAACCCTCCTCTTGTAAAATTTCTTTTACAAGATTACGGATATCTGCCTCATCATCTACAACTAAAATTTTTGCGCTCATGCATTCCTCAATTCAGCTACTTGCTTTTATGTATTAGGCACTCAGCTTCTGTACTGATTTTTATTTATGATAATTCATCAAACTTTGTATATATATTAACTGATTTATTTGATTGAATGTTAGCTCGTGAGTGCGAACCTTGCGATAAACGCTCTAAACGAGCCGCTTCATCGGCTGGTAGCAATATCTTAATCACCGCTCCACTTTTATCATTTTCTATATAGTGGTTAGCGATTTGTATCTCACCATGATGCTCATCAACCAATTTGCGTACAATGGCCAAACCTAAACCCGTTCCCTTAGGTTTGGTTGTAACATAGGGTTCGAATACGTCTTCTAGATAATCATCTGCAAAACCACTTCCGGTATCTGCAATTTCTATTTCTATAAAGCGATGCTCTTCTTCCCAAAATTCTTTAGCCACTAACCAAATTTTACCCGCCTGTACTGTATTATCAATATTCTCTAACTCAGCATTGAGAGCATCATAGGCATTACTAAATAAATTGTGCAAAATTTGTCGCAAACGATCAGGGTCGGCATCGATAATTATTGATTCTTTGTCTAATTTGGTATGAACTTCTATTCGCTTATCCCGTGGGCTATAAAGTAAAACTATTTCTTTGAGTAAATTACATAAGTCGAAAGTCTCAAAATTTATTTGCGGCGCACGAGCATAATCTCTAAAGGCATTAACCATATTCTTCATTGATTCAACTTGGCTAACGATAGTTTGCGTGGCCTTATCTAAAAACTCATT
>CALHVH010000166.1 GCA_938039225.1 uncultured Gammaproteobacteria bacterium | reverse complement strand
TGCGACCTTTTTTATTAAGTTATTAACTTTAAATTACTCAATTTTTAAAACTAGGGAATCATTAATTCGGCTAAGCCCCAGAAATTTTCTTTTAGAACATTAACTTCATAATCAACATCAGTTAAAGTTACATTTAATGCTAAATCACTAAAATCATTAGCCACTTTAGTAACCGAATCAATAGTCGGTATAGCATCCGCTTCTTTTTTATATTCAACTTGTTCTTTAATCAAAACCATCCGACTTTGCACCTCAGTGCTAAGATCTTTTAATTCTGAAAAATATTGCAACTTATCAGCACATAAACTAATTATTAAGTTCTGCTTGGCAGGCTCACCATAACTCAGTTCCCAAACTGGTTTTTTATAGGCCTGAAAACATTTATGCGATAACCCAAGCTCGCTTAGTGAAACAAAAAAGTACTGAGCCAATGCAATCATAGCGATATTGATAGAACGCTTACCGGCCAGATCAACACCTTCAAATTCAGGCCATGGCTCACTTTCTATTTTAATCCGTTCATCATAATACTCTTGAAGATCTGAATAAGCAGACGATTCAGCTGTATGTGCAACTAAATGTTGTTCAATTAATTTCTGTTTAGCGAAATATTGAAAAATAGAATTTTTTGCATTTATTTTTGTGGTCAGCTTATGCACTTCTAAAGTTGCTGCTTCTAAATGTTCTTTAGCTGTTTGAATACGATCGTTAATTGCATTTATTGCCTTAGTTTTGGTTTGGTTGAATTCAAGCAATTGTTGCTTTCGCTCTCTATCACTTTGTTGATCAACTAAGCGGTCACGAAATTTATGAATATAGCGATTACAAGTTTTCCACAGCAGATGTAACTGATAATAAACTTTCAAATCTTGATAATGTTCAGGTTTAGTTAAATGCTTTTCAAGCTTGTAAAGTTGATTTTCTAACTTCTCAATTTTTAAGGCTTGATCTGTTTTTATTTTATTGAGAATAAGATTGTCTTTTTCTATTTGCTTAAACTCTTGTTTTAGCAAGGAATGACTCTGGAACAAGTCCATAATCTTTTCTTCAGCTGAATTCTCTGTTTTAGTTGGGCCAGCCATTTCGCTCTCCAGCAATAATAAATATAAACAATTAAGACCAGTCTCTCTAAGTGTTTGTATTCTCACTGATTTTTTGTTTTTTGACAAGCTTTCTATCCATGCAATACGCTAACCATTTGTTAAAAAACATGTTTTGCGCCCATAATGCCTGAATTCGCTCAGCCGTGATAGGCAATTCATTTAGCTGATAATGTGAATTATCTTGAAGACTGGACTGGACTGCCGCAAGTCGCGCATCATGATAAATACGTACCCTAAAGTGATTAACTCTCACTGGCTCCCCTTGAGAGACTTGATCTTCATCTATGCACAAGAGTGCCGTGTACTTAGTTACGTCCTCTACCCTACAATAGACAATATGTTGTGCATGTTTAAACGTGAATTCTTGAAAGTCTAAATCTTGTCTATGTACTTGGAGCAAGTTCATAAGACGTTGATAATTACTCTCATACAGAGTCATCAAAGCAGCAAAGCTCATTGGCTTTTGCGGCTTATCAATTACAATTTTGCTATCGCTTGCTTTCATAGTGTAATAATGCAGGTCTAAATCCGTCGTTGCAAGTCTGTCTGCTGTAAAATTAAACTTGCAATTTCTTCAACGGACGCATGTGTTGTATCAGTATGAGCTAAACCGAACTTGCGAAATATCGCCGCAGCTTGACGCACTTCAAAATTAACCTGTTGTAAAGAGGCGTAACGACTATCAGGTTTACGTTCTGAACGAATCTGTGCAAGGCGATCTGCATCAATATTCAAACCATATAGTTTATGTTTGTGTTCTTTTAGCACATTTGGGATAGAGGCATTTTCAAAATTCTCATCAGCTAAAGGATAATTGGCCGCGTAAATTCCGTACTGCAAGGCTAAGAATAAACACGTTGGTGTTTTACCAGAACGAGATACCCCGACTATAATTACATCAGCATCAGCATAGTGATCAGTACGAATCCCATCATCATTTGACATAGCAAAATTAATTGCCGATATTCGTTGTGTATAGGCTGCAGTATCAGCACTGTGAGAACGCCCTACTTGATGACTCGATTGCATATTTAAGGCTTTTTCCATTGGCGCAATAAAGGCTTGAAAAAAATCCATATACATAACTTTCTTTGTATCAAAATGTTGGGTAAATAAATCACGCAACTCATCTTGCACTAAGGTACTAAAAGCAAAAGCAATTTCACCACTGTTATCAGCAGCACGTTCTATTTGTTTTATGGCTTCCATAGCCTTTTCTTCATCATTAATAAAAGGCAAAGTAATTTGCACAAAATCAACATCACCAAACTGCGTTAACAAACTCCGCCCAAGCGTTTCGGCCGTTATTCCTGTTTGATCTGAAATAAAAAATATACTTCTTTGGCTCATTGCAATAGTTCTTCAATAGATAGTTATTCAATAAATTGGCTATTTTATATACGGTCAAAACAGGACAATTCAGGCATAATATCCCCAGTAATTCTGGGCACGATGAACAATCAGTTCCGACCGACGTTTAGCTTATCATTCCTGCTAAGCGTGTTTTCATAAAAAACTCTATTTGAGGGGAATCTCTTGCAAGATTACGTAATACCATTAAACCAGCTTGGCATGCAGGATGTTGAAAAAGTTGGCGGTAAAAATGCCTCACTCGGCGAACTAATTTCAAATTTAAGTGACCTTGGTGTGAATGTCCCAGGTGGATTCGCAACAACATCAAAAGCTTTTCAAGACTTTCTTGGTTTTCAAGATTTAGACAAACGTATTCAGCATGAGCTTGAAGGACTAGACACCAATAATATCGCTGAGCTAACTAAACGTGGCAAGAATATTAGGGAATGGATCCAAGCGGCACCCTTCTCTTCTGAGTTAGAAAACACTATACGTTCAGCTTATGCAGAGATGACGACTGAACTCGGTAAGGATTTATCTGTAGCCGTTCGCTCTTCTGCAACGGCTGAAGATTTGCCAGATGCATCATTCGCAGGCCAGCAAGAAACTTACTTGAACGTACGTGGAATTGAAAGCGTATTAGCCGCAATCAAAGATGTGTTCGCCTCACTGTATAACGATCGTGCCATTGCTTATCGTGTACATCATGGTTTTGATCATCATGATGTGTCTTTATCAGCAGGCATACAACAAATGGTTCGTAGCGATTGTGGCGCTAGTGGTGTGATGTTCACCCTGGATACCGAGTCAGGCTTTAGAGAAGTTATCTTCATTACTGCTTCTTATGGCCTAGGTGAGACGGTGGTACAAGGCGCTGTGAATCCTGATGAGTTTTATGTAAGTAAAGCTTGCATGGCAATGGACAAACACGCTATCTTACGAAAAACGCTTGGTAGCAAAGCCATAAAGATGGTCTATGCTGATGAAACCTCTCATACCAAAAGCGTAAAAACCGTAGACAATTCGGCTGAAGAAAGAGCCGTTTTCTGCTTAAGTGATAATGATGTTAATGAGCTAGCAAAGCAGGCCGCATTAATTGAGAAACACTATCAACGCCCAATGGATATTGAATGGGGCAAAGATGGTAATACTGGAAAAATTTATATACTTCAGGCAAGACCAGAAACCGTTCAAAGTCGCAGTGGTAATACACTTGAACGTTATCACTTAGAACAAAGCTCCGACCTGATTCTTACCGGACGTGCTATTGGACAACGCATAGGCGCTGGTCGTGTACGTGTCATTGATGACATCAGTGAAATGGACAAAATGCAAGATGGCGACGTTTTAGTTGCCGACATGACTGACCCAGATTGGGAACCCATTATGAAACGTGCAGCTGCGATTGTTACTAATCGTGGTGGTCGTACCTGTCATGCCGCTATTATTGCTAGAGAACTTGGTATACCAGCGGTAGTTGGCTGTGGGAATGCAACCTCAGTATTAAAGGAAGGTGATGCGGTAACCGTTTCTTGTGCTGAAGGTGATACTGGTAATATTTACTCAGGAAATTTGGATTTTGCACGTAGAGAAATTTCTCTGGATGAAATGCCTGAAATACCTGTAAAGATTATGATGAATGTTGGCAATCCCGATCGCGCTTTTGATTTTGCGACTCTGCCTCACACTGGAGTAGGTTTAGCTCGTTTAGAGTTTATTATTAACCGCATGATTGGTATTCATCCAAAAGCGTTACTGGAGTACGATCAGTTAGATGGCAAACTGAAAGATACAATTAGTAAGCATATTTCAGGATATTCAGACCCAGTAAGTTTTTACGTGGATAAATTAGCAGAAGGTATTTCGACTATTGCTGCTGCTTTTTATCCAGAAAAAGTGATTGTTCGCATGTCAGATTTTAAATCAAATGAATACGCCAATTTGATCGGTGGTGACCGTTATGAACCGCATGAAGAAAATCCAATGCTAGGCTTCCGAGGAGCATCACGTTATATCAGCGATGACTTTAGAGCTTGCTTTGCATTAGAATGTGCAGCAATACGTAAAGTTCGTAATGATATGGGCTTAACGAATGTGGAAATCATGATTCCTTTTGTAAGAACTGTTAATGAAGCAAAGCAAGTTGTTGAATTGCTTGAAGCAGAAAACCTAAAACGCGGCGAAAATGGCTTGCGTCTTATTATGATGTGTGAGCTTCCATCAAATGCTTTGCTTGCTGAAGAATTTCTTGAGTTCTTTGATGGCATGTCGATTGGCTCTAACGATATGACACAATTAACGCTAGGACTAGATAGAGATTCAGGTGTGATTGCACATCTATTTGATGAGCGTGACCCAGCCGTTAAAAAAATGTTGGCTATGGCAATTAGTGCTTGTAAAAAGCATGATAAGTACATTGGAATCTGCGGGCAAGGTCCTTCTGACCACCCTGATCTTGCTGAATGGCTACTGGCTCAAGGTATTGAGAGTATGTCGCTTAATCCTGATACAGTGGTAGAAACCTGGATGCTACTGGCTGGACAAAAAGTTACCTAATACCTAGGACTAACACTTAAAATAAAAATACCAAGTAAATCACAGGCGATAACACCATGAGTTTTTTTAGTTCCTACATTGCTCCAGTACTGCAGTTCTTAGCTACTCTCTTTATTATCGCGATTGGTTTAATAGTGCTTGCCGTTATCGTCATGTACATACAAGACAAAACGCAAAGTAAAAAAACCATTCTCCGTAATTACCCAGTTATCGGTAGGTTTCGTTATTTGTTCGAGCATCTAGGTGAATTTTTTAGGCAATACTTCTTTGCTATGGATAGAGAGGAATTACCTTTTAATAGAGCCCAACGTACTTGGGCTTACAAAGCCGCCAAAGGGAACAGTACAACGGCGGCCTTTGGCTCAACTAAAAACCTTTCACCTGAAGGCACTGTAATTTTTGTAAATACTCCGTTTCCTGCATTGGACGATGAAATCCAACCTGCAAGTAAAGTGGTTATCGGACCCGATACTGAAAACCCATATACACCAGAATCTTTTTTTAACATTTCTGCTATGAGTTACGGCTCGTTATCTAAACCCGCAGTGCAAGCCTTATCTCATGGTGCCAAACAAGCAGGCATATGGCTTAATACAGGTGAAGGTGGAGTATCGCCCTATCACCTTGAAGGTGGTTGTGATCTTGTCTATCAGTTAGGCACTGCTAAATATGGGGCTAGAGATGAAAACGGTAATCTTGACGACAATAAATTAAAAAGCATCGCTGAAAAACCGCAAGTGAAAATGATAGAACTTAAACTTGCACAGGGCGCTAAACCAGGT
>CALHVH010000165.1 GCA_938039225.1 uncultured Gammaproteobacteria bacterium | reverse complement strand
CCTTAAACGGACACTTATTCCGACGAACTTCATCTGAAGTCATCAAAAGGGTGTTCAAGCAAGGGAAATTCACTGGAATTAGCACACATTTTAGCTAATTTTCGCAAGCTAAGGTAATTTTTTGTGCGAATCTGAAAAATCAGCAGGATTTATTCTTCGCTATCGATAAAACCAGCGTTCACAGGCATGTCATACCCACAAGCTTTGATGAGTTCGCGACGCGTTTGATTGTTGGCTTTAGAATCATTGCCCTTTCCGTTTATTACATCTTCTAGTTCGTGTAATGCTGCATCCAAGTTGTCATTTACTATAACGTGATCAAATTCGGACCAATGACTGATATCGCTAATTGAATCCTTTAAGCGTCGTTGAATCACATTTTCGGTATCAGTGGCGCGTGTCCGTAATCGACGTTCAAGTTCCTGCAGAGACGGCGGAAGAATAAAGACACTGACACAAGATGGCCAGGCTTCACGGATTTGCTGAGCGCCCTGCCAATCAATTTCTAATAAAACATGTTTGTCTGCGTCTAATTGGTTTTGAACCTGCTTTTTTGCGGTTCCATAGTAGTTATCAAACACTTCGGCATGTTCCAAAAATTCATCGCCTTTAACCATGAGTTCAAAGGCTTGTTTGCTGACAAAAAAGTAATCATCACCATCTTTTTCACGAACTCGAGGTTCACGGGTGGTGTATGAAATAGAAAATTGCACACGTGGATTTCTTAGAAGCAATGCTCTCACCAAAGTTGTTTTGCCGGCACCAGAAGGCGCACTAATTACATATAGGCGTGCGGGATTTTTTGTTTCAGCTTTAAGTTTTGTCATGCGGCAATCTTTTATTAATTTTGGTGCAGTGTGTATTTTAGAGTATTTTACTCATTCAATATTTTGAATCTGTTCACGCATTTGCTCAATCAGTACTTTTAACTCGACTGCATGCTGTGTGCTTGTGGCATTTTGAGACTTTGAGGCTAGGGTATTTGCCTCGCGATTAAATTCCTGCATTAAGAAATCCAAACGGCGTCCAATAGGTTTATTTAGTGTTAAGGTATTATTTAGCTCAATGATGTGACTATCTAAACGATCCAGTTCTTCATCTACATCTAATCGTTGAGCATAGAAAACTAATTCTTGCTCTAATCGTTCTTGATCAGGTTTTTGTTCAAGTTCTGTGAGTTTTGTTAATACACGACTTCTTAAGTAATCGCGAATCTCAGGCAATAAACTTCGTAGGGCATCAACATGTTGCTTGACGGCGTCTGAACGTTGTTGAATAAATTCAAGCATTCGCCCACCTTCAGTTGAGCGGGCATCGTTGAGGGCGTCTAAAGTCTTATCTAATACTTCTAAGGCGAGTTTTTGCATAGAGCTTTCTTCCGGCTTAGCTTCATCGAGCGCACCAGAAAAATTTAGAATATCGGCAACGCTTAATTCTTGTATTCCAGAATGGTGTTGCTGAAGTTTTGTTTGTAAATGAAACAATTGTTGAACTCGTTCAGGATTTAGATTTAATTCTGAAGCGCTGGTGTGTTTAATTTCATATTTAAGCACACAATCAATTTTGCCACGTTTAAGCTTTTTACTAATTCTCTCTCGCAGTGTTGATTCAAGCGCACGCAGTTGCTCAGGAATACGAAAATTTATATCCAAATATCTATGATTGACACTACGACATTCCCAGATAACTACAAGTTGTTGGTTTTCGCCTTGAGCGCGCGCAAAGCCGGTCATGCTGTTAGCCATATTTGTCCTTTTTATCTAATGCTGGTTTGCTTTTGCTGCAAAATTAGGAAGATTAACTCTACAGTAACAATTAATTACACTCAAAACATCATCACATGTTGTAATAAGTCGTTTTAATGAGGCATATGCGTATAATATAGCCTCTAAATTAAAATGTGTTGGGTTTACGCGTTAAGCTAGTATGACCCAAATGACAGAATATTCTAGCAAAGGAATACATATTTTCCTCTGTCAGGCATTTCACCTTAAATAATAAAAATAACCAGAAAGGGCTATTTGTGCAGATAGTAACAGCTAAAGCCAGTTTGCTTGGCGATAGAGATCAAAATCAAGATCGAGTAGGAGTATTGCGTAGAGGCGATACTTTACTAGCTGTTGTTATGGATGGAATGGGCGGACATTCCCAAGGTGATCTTGCGGCCGAAACAGGCCTAGAATGTATGTTAAATCGCTTTGCAAAAGCCAAATTACCATTGATTAAAGAACAGGCATTTCTAACCGAATTAATTCTTGAGGCTCATGAAGCAGTCATTAAAGCGGGCATCGGTTTGCCTATTGATATGATGCCACGTTCGACCACAGCGGTATGTCTAATACAGCGTGACAGAATGCATTGGGCTCATGTAGGAGATAGTCGAATCTATTTGATTCGCCAGGGCAAAATGGTTGCTCGCACTCGAGACCATACTCATGTTGAGATGTTAGTTCAGCAAGGCCTTATCTCTGAGGCGCAAGTGAATGAACATCCCATGCGAAACTTCGTTGAATCCTGTTTAGGTGGAGACATAGAGATGAGTATCTTGACTGAATCAGGTCCAATTGATGTTAATCCAAATGATTCGGTCTTATTATGTAGTGACGGATTATGGAGCGCGTTTAAAGATGAAGAGATTGCAGCATTGTTATCCTCAACTGAACATGCTCCGCAAAGTACACTTGAAACCTTATGCAGTGCTGCAGTAGAGATTGGTCACCCTATCAGTGATAATACCAGTGGTATTTTGTTGCAGATCAACGAACTTTGATTGCGGTAAAATCACCACTTTACTTTTTTTGTTTGATTTCCATTATTTAAAATTTCATTTAGTATGTTTTACATACTTTGAGGATTATCCATGTCTAAACGCCCAAGTGGACGCGCTCCCGAGCAAATACGCGATTTAAGTTTTCAACGAGGATTTACTAAACACGCCGCTGGTTCGGTTTTGGTTTCTTGTGGGGATACGCGTGTGTTATGCACGGCGAGTGTTGAAGATCGTGTACCTCCATTTTTACGTGGCAAAGGTCAAGGTTGGGTTACCGCTGAGTATAGTATGTTGCCTGGTGCAACTCATACTCGAAGTGGTCGTGAAGCTGCACGAGGCAAGCAAAGTGGACGTACCCAAGAGATTCAGCGCTTAATCGGTCGATCATTAAGGGCAATCATTGATCTTGAAGCATTAGGTGAACGTACCATAACTTTGGATTGTGACGTTCTTCAAGCTGACGGTGGAACACGTTGTGCGTCTATCTCAGGAGC
>CALHVH010000164.1 GCA_938039225.1 uncultured Gammaproteobacteria bacterium | reverse complement strand
TATACGCGATGCTTTTTCTTTGTCTTGATAAAGATGAGCATGCACGCTGAAATCCGGCTTAAAACCCATGCCATATAAAACGTATTGATAACTGGCCGCAGGAAATAATTCGGCTGCACCTTCAAAATCCGATGTTATGGGACCACGTGTAGCCCAAACCGCCAAATCATCTTTTAGACTTTGAGGAATACTTTCAGGATTAGTATGCGCTTGCCAATAGGGCTCTGGACGCTTGGTCAACATATAATGCAGCTTTAAAAAATCTATTATTCGAGACCAACGATAATCCATTTGTTGATTAAAACGTTTTTCAGTAATACGCATAATCTCAGGTGTTGGCGGAATATTTTCAGCAATGTAACGCGCAGCAATTTCAACTAACATAATGGCTGTAGCTTCTAGAGGCTCAACAAAGCCTGCCGACATCCCAACGGCTACACAATTGTTTTTCCAATATTGAGCTCGATGCCCCGAACTAAAGCTGATTTTTCTAGGAGAAATATCTTTACCAGCTCCTCCTAAGTAGGCACGTAAATTCGCTTCCGCTTCATCATCACTTAAATACTGACTTGAATACACATGACCGATGCCACGTCTATGGGTTAAACCAATATCCCAAATCCAGCCAGCGTTTTGTGCGGTAGCGATAGTATGTGTTGCTACTGGTTCAATATCAGATTCATAGGGAACACGCATAGCCAAGGCTGTATCATTAAATAAGATTGCGTCTTGTGAAATAAAAGGCACGCCAAGCTTATCTCCGAGCAACAAAGATCTAAAACCAGTGCAATCAACAAACAAATCAGCCTCTACAAGCTGTTCACCCTTGTCTGTTGATAAACTAACGGATTGAATATTTCCATTGTCCGCTAAAGCTGCATCTTGGACCGTACCTATAATGTGTTGCACATTAAGATTATCCCGGCTGTGTTCTTTAAGCATTTGCCCAAAAGCACCCGCATCCAGATGATAGGCGTAATTACATTGAGCCTGATATTCATCATCCGTGATGGTTCGTGGTGCTAAACCTGCTTCACACACATGATGCTGAAAATTTGACTCTACGGCAAAATCTTCAATATTGGAAACATAAGGAGCCAGATCAATACGTCCATAGCCGAGAGGTACCGTAAACGGATGATAATATTCATCACCGTCTGCTTTAACCCAATTAACAAATTTACCACCTTGTTTGAACCCAGCGTAACAACGCTTAAAGACATCCTTTTCTTTAAGACCAATCGTACGTATGGTATTTCTTAACGTTGGCCATGTACCTTCACCCACTCCCACAGTAGGAATATCGGACGATTCGATTAAGCTAATTTTTAGGCCTTTATCAGAATCGGTTTTATGATGTGCAGCGATGATTGCTGCTGTTAACCAGCCTGCTGTTCCGCCACCTATTATTGCAATTGATTGAGTCATAATTCTTATACGTTGATACTAATATGCTTAGGCTAAAAAAGCTATTGCATAACGAAAAAAAGGTGCTTGCAAAGCAAGCACCTTTAAGTTTTTTATTATGCTAATCGAGTATTACCAAACACCTCGAATACCAATTGCATAACGTGAACCATTGTCTTCAATATTGTAGACTTGGTTCTTGAAACGACCAGTTTGACGCAACTCTTCTTCAGTAATATTAATACCTTCAAAAAAGACCGAGTAACGATCATTCAGATCATAGCTTGCACTAATATCAATCTGACTAAATGCATCAGTATTAACTGGCTCACCATTAAACCCATTGTCTACTAAACGTAAGAACTCATCACGATTGTTATAAGCAATACGCGCTTGCATTCTTTCATTCTCATAGAAGACTACTAAGTTTTGCGAGTCCCCAACACCTTCTAAACCAAAGTTTGCAGCAACTGTGCTATCACCCAAGTTCAAGTCACTATCAACAAATGTGCCATTAGCAGAAACACCAAATCCGTTATCCCAAACGTGGGTTACCGCTATTTCGATACCATCAACAGTAGCAGATTCACCATTACGTGGACGGCTTACTGTGTAAGTTTCGAACTGACCATTTAATTCATCAGTATTAGCAATCACGTCAACTGTAGGGTTAGCAGGATCGATAGTACCTGGAGCCGCACAACTTGGTGTCGTACCACCACAACGGAAGCCGTCAGCAGCTGAACGGTTAGTAAGTTCAAAATCTTCTGCACCCGTTAAGCTAACGATAATGTTATCAATGTTCTTTCTGAAATAGGCTACAGAGAAAGCGCTATTATCGTTGTAGTACCATTCATAAGACAAATCAAAGTTGGTTGAAGTAAATGGATCCAAACCAGGATTACCGCCGCTAGCCGTTAGGTTCTGACGACGAGGCTCAGCAAAGTTAGTTGCTGGCGATAGCTGCGACATGGTTGGACGAGTCAGTGACTCATAAGCCGCAAAACGTACAACCATATCGTCATTCAACTCCAACTTCGTACTTAAATTACCTAGGAAATTACTGTACGAATCCCCTTCGTTAATATCAGTTGCTGGTCCTAAAACATTCGAGAATAAGGTTAAATCCGTAGTTGGCACGACATCAACAATAAAACTTTGAATCGCATCAACATCAATATCAGTGTCAGCGTAACGTGCCCCAATGTTAACCTCTAGAGGCATTGCACTCGCACCAACATCAAAACCGAATGTAAAGTCGGCATAGAAACTAGTGATGTCTTCATTAATGGTATAACGATTATTTTGCAAGGTTGGAACGATTGGGAATCCTTCATCAGCTAAAAACTGAACATATGCATCACCATCGTAAGTATAGAAAGTATCAATCAACCCTGAAAAGAAGTTATTCGCCGTAAATGGACGTACGTTCAAGATATCATTTGGAGCAGGAGTTCCATAACCACAGAATTGGCACTGGTTACCAAAAATTTGGAACTGTGACTTTTCTCGAGACTGATTATAAGCACCAAATCTAACGCTCTCTATTGAGTCTGAGTCAGGTGTGTATTCAAAATCCGCTTTGAATTCTGTAATCTGATCCTCATCGGTTGGACGGTTACCAATTTCGTTATAATGCAATCGGGTACGGTTAATATCAGGTAAAGCTCCATTTTCAAAACCAGCATGAGTGACCACTGGCAATGAACCGGTACCATCAAATGAATAGTCATTAATGATACCAACTACATTAAAGCGATCTTGACCCGCTCTATCGTTTTCAGCATCAGAAGTGGACAAGTCAAAACTGCCAGATAGACGTTCACTGATATCCCAATCAGCATTAATGCCAAAACCTTTAATGAAAGAATCACGACGATTACGTGTGGTAGACACAAAGTCAGTGGCTGGATCACCACTTCCTTGGTTTAAACCACGAAGTTGGTTAAATGCAATAGCGGTTCCGTTATCTGCAATCGTTGCGGAACCAACACGATCAGGCTCAAACCATGAAGCCAAATCAGTGACTAAAGAGTCCACTTCAAACTTTGAATAAAAGCCATCAAATGTAAGAGTCAAGTCATCCGAAGCTGCATACTGTAAAACTAAGTTTAAATTCGTACGTTCACGCTGCTGGCTATCTACAGTTTGATCCCAGTTACGTGGTAAGAAAACGTTACTAGCTAATACCGTTGAGGTCGTTGGATCTGCATCACCAGCATTATTGCTAAGCGTTAAACCTGGACGCCAGCCGGCCGTTCCAATTTGGTTAATCTGCACATCACGTTCTTGATAACTGACACCAGCCAATAAACCAATTCGATCATCAGCAAAAGTATTACTGGCTAAAAAAGATAGCGCTGGCGATGTTTTCTCGGAAAGACTTTCGTAAACACCTTTAACTGAACCAGCAAGTTGTAAACCTTTTTTGTCGAAAGGCTTTGCTGTTTTAACATTTACTGTCGCACCAATTCCACCTTCTTGTAAATGAGCATTACCACTTTTGAATACATCAGCACCGGTAATTTGTTCAGCAGCTAATGTATCAAAATTAAATTCACGACCACCACTATCGTTAGCGATCTGGCGGCCATTTAACAATACTGAGTTAAATTGAGGGCCTAAACCACGAACAGTGATTGCTTGTCCTTCGCCGCCACTTCTATCAATAGCAACACCAGGAATACGTTGTAAAGATTCAGCAACGTTTAAGTCAGGAAATTTACCTAAGTCTTCTGCAGCAATTGAATCAACAACACCAGATGCATCACGTTTAACATCAATTGCTCGCTTCAAACTGCCTCGAATACCGGTAATTACCACTTCTTCTATAGCA
>CALHVH010000163.1 GCA_938039225.1 uncultured Gammaproteobacteria bacterium | reverse complement strand
TGTGGTTTATCACTGAGATTGAAACCGCGTAAATCCGGAGCAACTACGTAATAATCATCGCTAAGCACATCTAATTGCTGATGCCAGGTGTACCAAAACTCAGGAAATCCATGTACGCATAAGAGTAAGGGTTTTTTATTAGCTTCATCTTTACCGGCGTGTGCATAATGTATTTTTATTCGACCTAGTTTTTGATTTGGGAGCTCAGCATAGTCAAATTGAGTAGTCATGGAAATAAGATTCCCTAAAGTTAAAAAGCGCCGTTGGATTGTAAGAGTTGGTAAATTTCTTCAGCCATTTTTTTATAGCCAGCTGCATTAAGATGAACAGAGTCTGATTTTAAATCGGGTGACTTTAGAAGTTTTGCCAATAAATCTTTTGCAAATACAACATCATGCTCATTGGCAAGTTCCTCATAAAAAGGTGCAGCGGAAGAAAACAAATTTTTCTCAGGTACACCAATTAATACAAGTGCTATATTGCGCGCTTGTGCTTCTTGAATCATCAGGGATAGATTGTTCTTTGCATCACTAAAACTTAGGTTTTGCAAAATATCATTGCCACCTTCTAAAAGAATAATAAGCTTTGGGTTATTCTCATCAAGTACTTGCGTAAAGCGTAATAGACCTTCAGAAGTGGTTTCTCCCGATATGCCAGCATTAACAACTGTTCGTCCAGATAAAGCGGCAAGCACACTTGGGTAACTATTTTTAGGTGTTGTTCCATAGCCAGCAGTTAAACTATCACCGAAAGCTAGGATTGTGTCAGATGTAGAAACGGCTTGTAATGGTTTTTCACTACAAGCCGTTAATAGTATGATGATGACAAAAAGAAAATGAGTTATAAGTTTATTTTTAATCATCAGTTTTTTACTTTATGTTGTTGGGTCAGCTACTTTAAGCAACTGTTTACCATGATTTTTACCAGTAAAGATACGTTGGAATGCTTCAGGAGCGTTTTCTAAACCGTCTTGGACATCTTCTTGATATTTCACTTTACCTTCTTGAACCCATTGGGTTAAAGCGCCTATTGCTTCAGGGAAACGCTTAGCGTAATCTAAAATAATAAAGCCTTGCATCGATGCTCGCATAACAATTAGGCGTGTATAACTTTTAGGTCCGCTAGGACTATCGGTGTTGTAATCAGAGATTGCACCACATAAAACAACTTTACCGTGCATAGCAATTTGGTCTAGAACATTATCTAGTATTGGGCCACCAACATTATCAAAGTATCTATCAACACCATTTGGACAATATTCTCGTAATTTAGCCTTGACGTTATCATTTTTATAATCAATGGCATGATCCAAACCAAAAAACTCAGTTAAATTTTTACATTTGTCGGGTCCGCCGGCAATACCAATCACATTACAGCCTTTAAGTTTTGCAATTTGACAAGCAACAGAACCAGTAGCGCCTGCAGCACCTGAAACCACAACGGTTTGACCTTCTTTAAGATCAGCAACATCGAGCATACCAAAATATGCCGTTAAGCCGGTTATACCAAAAATACTCAGAGGCATGGTCAGTGGTACACCCTTGGGTAAGACTTGGAATGGCATAATATTTTGACCTGTTGTTACACAGTAATCTTGCCAACCGATACCGCCCATGACTTTGTCGCCTACTTTAAATTTTTCATTTTTAGAGGCAATGACTTCACCTACTGAATTACAACGCATGACTTCACCAATGGCAATGGCTTTTACGTAAGTGTCTCGTTCATTCATCCAGGCACGTAGAGTAGGATCAAAAGACATATAAATGCTTTTTACTAAAAACTCTCCATCTTTGAGCTCTGGTACTGGGACTTCTTGAAATGTGAAATTATCTCTTGAAACCATGTTCTCAGGGCGGGATGTCATAATCCATTGGCGATTAATTAAAGCTGTCATAGTGAGTCCTCTTAATGCGATTCTAAAATAGCTTTCTATTATAATCTGTATTAATTTTTATTGTAACTACTATAAGTATTATTTATATATTATATTGCTCTCTATGATTTAGACAAAATACAGAAAGGCACTGTATAAAAGTATATAAACCGGGATTATTAAAGGTTTTACGTGTCCAGCGCCAGGATGTAAGACGCTGCGCTTAGGTTTTTTTGGATCATAATAAACAGTAACGCGTTTGTTTTTAGTGATTCCATAAAGACTGTCTGAGGCATCAAAATAATTACTGGTCATTTGAGAGCCAAAAAATAAGCGTTTAGATTCATATAAAACTCCATCTACTCGATAGGCATAGTGCACATCGGGTGAATGGATATCATAGCCATCTTCATCTTCTATGGAATGAACTTGAGCCTTTAAAATGGTAGCTGAGGTTCTTGGCCATTGTTTAGACTTCTGGGCAAAATACATGGCATAAATTTCATAAGCAATTCCACTAAAGCAAACAAAGGCAAAAACTATATGAAATAAGGAAGGCATAAGTATCAGCAATACTTGTATTATGCTTGGTAGTCAGTCAAGGACCATTTCGAGTAACCTAAAATAAAATTCAGAATTTCTGAAACTTTGTCTTTGTCGTATTCATATAAGAGTCCGTCAATATAGTTTAGAAAGACTTTTAAACTAGGTAAATTGTGCCCTTGTTCAACATGTTTAAAACCCATAGACCAGTCAGGAAAAAAGCGTTGTTGAATTTGTCCTATAATTGGCTTCTGTTCGCAAATGTGTCGAGAGTCTTGTTGGATTTTTTCATAGAGTAATGAAATATCTGTTTTGTTACCCTCTAACATCTGCATGAAGATTCCTTCTTGGTAAAGCAATAAACCGGAAATATTATTCTTTAAATTATTTCGTTTTGCTTGTTCCCACAGGGTTCCTAACTCATCTAGCGTAAGCAGAGATTTTGAGTAGCTTGTATAAATGAGATAAGAAATCGACATAGTTTAATTATCATAGCGTAAAATTCATCGAGAGTTAATCGTATATATACTTAGATGATATGTTTTAATCTTTATAAAGAGTATCCACATGCAAGCAATATGGAATAAGCAAATAATAGCTGAAAGTGAAGAAACCATTGTTATTGAAGGTAATCATTATTTTCCACCCAATTCAATAAACAAGGAATTTTTTGAAGATTCAGATAAAACCAGTAGTTGTTTTTGGAAAGGCATAGCTAGTTACAAACATTTAAAAGTGAATGGTGAAACTAACGTAGATGCCTGTTGGTATTATCCTGAGCCAAAAGAAAAAGCTTTGGAGATTAAGGGCTATTACGCTTTTTGGCGTGGTGTAGAAGTGAATTAGACATCGAGTATTTTATACATAGGCACACATTGATGGGTATTTTCAGGTGTTGTTCCACAATCGATAATTTCATCACCTATATATCCGCAGGATTTATATAAACGATATCCGGGTAAAGTAGCCATTAGTTCTATTTTTCTAAACTGGTCTTGGATAGCTTCTTGTTCACATAGTCGAATTATTTCTTTACCTATCCCTAATCGAGTATAGCCAGGGTGCACAAAAAAAGCACGAATCCTAGCAGGGTCAATTGTTGGATCGAGTAATGGTGATGATTCATTGTTTGTGGAAGCGCCAAATAATTTGGATCGCTTACTCCAGCCGCCACATCCAGCTATTTCACCATTATGCGTTAGTGCAATAAAGTACGTTTGGTCACGTATTAACTCTTCGTCGACTCCCCAGACTGTACCGATAGCGGCTTCAATTTGTTGTTGAGAATAGTCTTGAGTGGCTAATGTACGTGCAGAAAGGGCAATGAGCTCCTTCAGGGAAGCAATATCACCTAATTGAGCTTTGCGAAATAGGATACGATTTTCCAGCATGAGCCAATAATACCACTCAATTTTGTGAGATTATATGATCAGAAGATGAATAAACCGATTAGAATGGTTAATAGTAATGAAATCATCAAGGGCACCGTATGAGCGATCTAATTTATCGACAAATTCAGCAGGCTATTCAAAGTGGCCGAATTATTCAAGCTATTAAATTATTACGCCAGGTTGAAGACCTTAATTTGAGTGAAGCTAAAGAACGAATTGAATCCATGGTAGAAAAAATGCGTGGTGAACAAACACAGTCTTCTTACACTTCACAACGTTCAGATAGGGAAATTCTTGAAGCCAGTTCTAGGCCAAGAGCCCACAGTCATGCTCCTGCACGATCAGGTACATATAATGTTGAAGGTGATTTACCAACCGAAGCCTTTTTATTTTTGCAAAAAGGTGAAGTGGAAAAAGGTATTAAAGTCATTCAAGAATATAAAGGTTTAAATAAAAACGCTGCAAAACGAATGGCCAAACTCTTTTATCAGCAACATCCTGAATATACATCAGCTGAAGTGGGAAGATTTATGGGCTCAAGCGGTTTAGCCAGAGACTATTCACTTTCAAAAACTGATAATTCGAGTTCACAAAATCAAAACCAAGAGCAAAACCAACAGCAAAATGGAAAGACAAAAACAAAGAGGAAAAAGAAAAAAGAAGGAGGCGGTTTTTTCAAGACCGTAATTTTCTTTATCATTTTGTTAAACATTATTCGTGCCTTTGTTGATTAATATAAAAAATTAGAATTAATGTCTGATTCAAAAAAACAATTGGTTTGGCTAAAAACCTGCGATCTTAGAGTTAAAGACAATTCGGCTCTTTATCATGGAGCCGCCGCTGGTCCTGTTTTCGCTGTTTTTGTTGTAACTCCAGAGCAATATAATGAGCATTGCGACGCAGCTATAAAACAAGACTTTTGGTATCGTAATTTACTAAAATTAGGTGAAGAACTAGATAAACTCAATATTCCCTTAAAGATTTTGCATTGTGCTAGTTTCAATGAGCTACCGGATGAATTGTTTAAACTGTCGGTTATACATAATGTAAGTGAGATACATTTCAATAAGCAGTATGGATTTAATGAGCGTTCTTGTGAAGAGCAAGTTATTAAACGTTTTGAAAAAAATAGTATTCGAGTAAATTCTTATAACGACACCCTTTTCTTTGAACCAGGAACATTGCTTACTGGTAAAAAAACGTATTACACTGTGTTTACCGCGTTTAAAAATTTATTTAATAAAGAAATTGAAAAACTGGCGTGGCAAGTATTGCCAAAACCTAAAAAACAAATTCCCTTAGACATAGAATCAGACGCTGTACTTTCGTGGCTTGATGAGACAGAATTACGTGCCGATTTATGGGCTGCAGGTGAGAGTATCGCTAAACGTCGCTTAAATGAGTTTATAAAAAAACGAGTGTTAAATTATAAAGACACTAGAGATATTCCTTCAATTAATGGTACCAGCACAATCTCACCCTATTTAGCTGCCGGAGTAATCTCTGCCAGACAATGTTTTGAGGCATTAGAGAGCTTAGGTAGTAAAAAAAATAATGTTGGAGCCGTAACTTGGCGTACAGAGTTGATATGGCGAGAGTTTTATAAACATATACTGGTTGGATTTCCACACGTATCCAAACATCAACCATTCAAAGTTAAAACCAGTAAAATCGTTTGGAATGATAATGCGGAGCATTTTCTAGCCTGGTGTGATGGCCGAACGGGCGTACCTATAGTGGATGCAGCCATGCGTCAATTAGTACAAACCGGTTGGATGCATAATCGATTACGTATGGTAACTGCTATGTACCTTTCTAAAAACTTATTCTTAGATTGGCGTAAAGGCGAAGAGTTTTTTATGCAGCATCTTATTGATGGAGATTTATCTGCAAATAATGGGGGTTGGCAATGGAGTGCATCGACAGGCACTGATGCGGCGCCCTACTTTAGAATTTTTAATCCAGTAACACAGTCACAACGGTTTGATCCGGATGGGAAATTTATTCGTAAGTTTGTACCTGAACTCAAAGATTGTGATAAAAAAACTATTCATGAACCGTGGGCAAGTAAATCGCGTCCTATTAAATTGGACTATCCAAAACCGATAGTAGATTTAAAAATAACTCGACAACTTGCTATAGAGAAATTTAAAGATTTATAAATAATTATTCTTATCAACTGGCTCAGAGGAACTAAGATGAAATTAATAATAAATTCAGTAATTGGCGCCGTTGCAGGTGTAATAGTTTGCGTAATAGTTTTAAAGGTATTAGGTTTTGATATCAATCCAGCTGTAACCGGTGGTGTTGGTGGAGCAGTAGGTGGTGTAGTAGCATCACTGATGGCAAAAGAGAGTAAAGAATAATACTAATCAGTTTGGATCACAAAAAACTACGCTAGTTTGATGAGTCCAAATAATCATTCACGGTTCAAGCTTAGACCCAAATAGGAGACGCTTATGCCACAATTTATGCTCACGTATGTTGGGAGTCCTAATCACCCCTCTACCCCTGAGGAAGGAAAAAAGCACATGGCTGAATACAAAGCCTGGCTTGATGAGTTAGGTACGGCCGCGATTAGTCCCATGAATCCGCTTAAGGGTACTTGTTTAGTTAATCCGGATGCAAGCATCACACAAGGTGGAATAACGGGTATGTCGGGTTATACACTTATTGAAGCAGAATCCTTAGAGGCGGCATTAGAGATTGCTAAAGCTTGCCCATATTTAGGTATTGGTGGGACCTTGGAAGTGTCGGAAAAAATTGAAATGGGTAAGTGATATAGATAGTTTTTAAACCTTATATTGGGCACAAGAGAAGATGAGTAAAGGTGAAAAACTAAATAGGAAATTTCAGCTTATCAGTACAGCCGCATTTATTGTTGGTTTGTTTTGTGGTGTATTTTTCATTTGTCTTGGGGTTTGGAAATATTTTAATTTAGTTGATTTGGGTTCATTTTTATCTGGCGTTAGCGCTTTAGAGATGATTGGTGCGGGTTTAGTAATAAGTGTATCTTGTTATATTAATTTACCTTCAAAATACAGAAACTAGATTTAAAAAAGGTTTAATATCATGAATAAATTTTTGCGGCTATTTTTTTGTGCTCTGTTGCTTATCACGGCATGTACTAATGTTGAGGTTCTTGAAGAACTAGACACTTCGAATACAAAAACTATAGTCTTTGTTCACGGTGCATGGGGCGGTGCATGGGACTATCAGGTAATGGAAAAACTTTTAGAAGATAAGGGTCATAAAGTATATAGACCAACGCTCACTGGTCAGGGCCAGCGTTCGCATTTACTCAATCCATCAATAAATTTAGATACACATATAATGGATATCCTAAACGTCATCAAGTACGAAGAGCTAGATGATTTTATTTTAGTTGGGCACAGTTACGGTGGCATGGTAATTAGCGGTGTAGCGGATAAAATACCTGAAAAAATTAGGCATATTGTTTATATGGACGCCTTTTTACCACTTGATGGTGAAAATGCCTTAAGTTTATTCCCCAAAGAAACTCAAGAGTTCTTCATCCAACACGCCAAAGACAAGGGCGATGGTCATAGTCTTCCTCCTTTTTGGGAGGGTTGGGAAAAAACTAAAGACGTGACACATCCTTTTAATACTTTTTTGCAAGCTATTTCATTAAAAAATGAATTACGTAAAACTATTCCTGCAAGCTATGTTTTAACCATTGATGAAGGTGCTGAGGAAGATATGTTTAGTCCATCAGCTCAACGTGCAAAACAAGCGGGTTGGAATTATTACGAATGGATTACCGAACATAATACTCAACGAAGCATGCCTGTTGAGTACGCTGATTTATTGGATTCACTGGAATAATTGCTTCATTTAATTTATTTAAACTATAAGGTTATCAAATGAAATTAACTAAATTTACTTCTGTCTCAATCATTATCTTATTATTATGTGCATGTAATTCATCAAAGGAAACGTCATCAGTGGTTAATAAAATTGAAAGTACAGTCACCCTTGCAAGTGAATTCTCAGTGAATGAAACGGCAAATCATTTTGAAAACATTATTTCTCAGAAAGGTTTAACCCAATTTGCCCGTATTGATCATGCAAAAAATGCTGCAGGTGTTGACTTAAAACTTAGAGCAACACAGTTGATTGTTTTTGGTAACCCAAAAGTTGGTACTCCATTAATGCAATGTTCTCAGCTTGCTGCATTAGATTTGCCACAAAAGGCGTTATTTTGGGAAGATGAAGCTGGAAAAGTATGGGTAACATACAATAATCCTGAATACTTAAAAGAACGTCATGCTATTGATGGCTGTGAAGAAGTATTAGGAAAAATTGCTAATGTACTAAAAGCCTTAACTACAGCAGCGGCAACAAAATAGATTTAAACCTAGTTCGCAATGAAAATAATTCTAGATGATTTATCCAGTCCAGCAATAGCAGCATTTTTGCAAGAACATATAGAGGATATGCGTGCAACCTCTCCACCTGAAAGTAAGCACGCATTAGATTTATCAGGCCTAAAGCATAAAACTATTACATTTTGGTCTGCTACCTTTGAAAATAAGATTGTTGCATGTGGTGCCTTAAAAGAATTGGATTCTACGCATGCAGAAATTAAATCTATGCGTACTGCAACTACATATAGAGGCAAAGGTTTTGCTTCAAAAATGTTGCAACACATTATTGATGAGGCAAAGTCAAGGCGTTACAAATTACTCAGTCTAGAGACCGGGTCCATGGAGTTCTTTATTCCAGCAAGGCAGTTATACAAAAAATTTGGTTTTACAGAATGTGCACCTTTTGCAGATTATATTAATGATCCGAATAGTATTTTTATGCATAAAATACTTTAGATCATCATGTTACTGTCTCAACGTAATACCTCTATAAAATTTACCAAAGTAATAATTTCATACTTAAGAGTGATGCTTAATGGATAAATCTACTCTAAAATACTACATATGAAATTATTACTTGCAGATGATCATCAGCTTTTTTTAGATGGATTAAGTTCATTACTAAGAACACAAGCCTATGTAACAGAACTTGTTTGCTTTAATACCTTAAAGGAAGTTCAAGTTAATCTAGATGCAAGCACAGACTTGGTTATTATCGATTTACGAATGCCTGGCGTAAAAGGCATTAGTCATATAACGGATTTAATTAGAGCTCATCCAACTACTCCATTTGTTGTAATGTCAGCAACAGAAAATCAAGTGGACATCAACACGGTATTACGGGCTGGTGCCGCTAGTTTTATTCCTAAAGCAGCAAAGAGTGACGTTATTTTAAAGATTATAAAGCAAGTCATTGATGGAGATATTGTTGACAAGGCTTTTACGCAACTTTCTGAGATTGATATAAACTCTTCGGCAACTAACCTACCAAGATTCATTGATATTAGTCAGAGACAATTAGAAGTGTTGCATGCGTTAAGTAATGGTTCAAGCAATCAAAAAATAGCTGAAGATCTAAACATTAGTGAGCACACAGTTAAATCACATTTGGCTAAATTATTTAAAGAGCTTGATGTTAATTCACGTTTATCTTGTGTACAAAAAGCTAGGTCATTAAATTTGCTTTAATAAACTTTCTAATGCAACCCTTAAGCGGCCTGGGATTATAGGCTTAGTTATTAACAACATATCATTTTGAGTTATGTTTTGAATGTGCTCAGGTAAAGTACTACCTGTAATGATGATTGCAGGTATCTTTTTTTCACCTACTAAGGATTTACATATCTCAACACCAGAAGTTTCTTCGCCTAACCCATAATCAGACAATAATAGACTAATATTCAAGTCCGTATTTTGCATATAATTTTTGGCTTGGATTGAATTAGAGGCACAGAAAACATTATATTTCCACTTTGTAAGTAAAAGAGCCATCGCTTCAAGAATATCTGGCTCATCTTCAATAATTAAAATATTGTGCTTGCTGGCATCAAAGCTTGAGGGTTCATGTAATTGGTCAGTACTTTGTTTTTTGCCAAAATTACTTAAAGGAATGCTAAAGCTAAATGTACTTCCCTTATCGAGTGCACTGCTTGCTTTGATTGAATAGTTTTGCATTTCAGCTAATCGTTTAACAATAGATAAGCCTAAGCCCATACCTTTCTGAGCAGTATTCATTTCATCATTGAGCTGATAAAACTCTTCAAAAATGGCCTCCAATTTGTCTTTTGGAATACCAGTGCCAGTATCTGTAACATTAATTACAGCCGTTGATTCTCGTTTTTCAACTCTTATTTCAACGGATCCTTTAGATGTATATTTAAGAGCGTTCGTGATTAAATTAATTAATATTCTTTGAGTGAGTGTTGGGTCAGTATAAACAAAAGTATTATCAGGGCAAAAGTAGTTAAACTTCACAGTAGAGTGGCGAGTAATTTCATGAAATTCACCATGTATACCACTAATAAAAGCTTTTAAGTCAATCTTTTTAGGTTTGACATCAATGATTCCAGAATCAAGTTTTGAAACATCCAATAAAGAATTAAAAAGTATATTCAAGTTATCAATACTTCTTTGCATGGAATCTAAGGTTTGTTTATCTGCTTGACCATGTTCATTCGCTGCTGCAGTTAGTAAGCTAAGTGCTTGTATGGGTTGGCGTAAATCATGACTTGCTGTTGCAAGAAATTTTGATTTCGCAAGATTACTAGCTTCTAGTTTTTTTGCTAAATCTTCATTTTTAAAACGTAGAGTAACTGCGTCTGCCATTGATCGATTGGATTCAATGCTTACAAATAACATCATGACAAAGTAAAAGAGCACTAATAGTGTAAGTAGGTTCCAAGAGTTATCAATTAAGAATGCGGCATACCCGATCATTGGCATTACTAGGAAGCTTGAGACTAAATACCCTGCCGGTAAGTTTATTAATACAACACTACTTGCCAAAACCGAAAATGAAACTGCAAAAAAAACAAACAGATTTATTTCATTATTTAAGTCAAAAAATATAAATGGTGTGAGGCCCCAAAGTAGACCGGAAAGGATATGAATTCCTAATATTTCTTGATACCACGCCATTTCATTACGGGAGTTTGTTGAAGTTTTAGCAAAATCATTTAGACGCTTGTAGCGAATTATATTGAGCAAGCATTGTGCAATAAACCAGCACCATACCAAGCTACTAAATAAAGCACCTTTTACACCAAATAAATGAAAAAGAGCAACACCCATTGAACCAAAAATATTGGTATAAGACTTTTTATATTGCGTTTCTAAAAGCTGATTTAATACACGTGGCTTATCTGCATGAGTTAATTGCAAAAAATATAATAAAGTTTTATTTAAGCTTTCTTTCATTTAGTTTTAAAATTTTTTTGATATAGACATGAAGGATGTACTCAAGCAGCATAACAAAAAGACAATCATACTTTTGAGTGATGGAGACTGAATTCATAATGGTGTAGAGTAGAAGTATTATTTACAAATTTTAACATTTCAAAAAATACATAATATACACATAAAATTCCAGGGAAACCCAATGAATAAAGTAAATCTACTCACAGCTTTGGTCTGTGCTAGTTTGGTGAGTGCATGTCAGAGCGTACCAGCTCCAAATAGTGCAGCTTACAATTCAAGCAAATCTAGTTTAGCTACTAGATATTCACAAATGCCAGTTAGTCTTCGTCAATATATTAAAGATGAAAATATTAATACAGTAACTCGCGAAAT
>CALHVH010000162.1 GCA_938039225.1 uncultured Gammaproteobacteria bacterium | reverse complement strand
AACAAGGCCAAAACAATAAAGGCCTTGATATTCAAATCTGATAACACTCTAATTCCACGTTGTAATCCAGTACCAGCAGAAATAATAAATGTCGCTACCACAACAATACCGGTAAAGGCCAAAAGAAAATCTGAGTCTGTGAATCCAAGATTACTGACCATACCACCGACCAAGGCCATCATGCCGGTACCCAGTGATGCCGCCATTCCAGCAAGTAAGGCATATAGGCAAATGATATCCAGAATGGTCCCTAATGCCCCATTGACACGTTCGCCTAATAATGGATACAACAATGATCGGATGCTAAAGCTTTGTTTTAAGTTGTAATAAAACAAGGCAAAAACTAAAGCCGTTAAGGTGTAAATTCCATAAGGAGTAAATGACCAATGCATAAACATGGTCGACATTGAAAACTCTAAAGCCTCTGGCCCTGCTTTTAGAAAACCCAAACCTGCAGGTGGCGAATGCAAATGATATAGCGGCTCGGCCGTGCCCCAAAATAGAATGCCGGTTGCAATGGTTGTGCAGAGGGTTATTGCGAACCAACGCCACTTGGTCAAAATGGGCTGTGCATCTTTACCTCCAATTCGAATTCTAGCTAAAGGTGAGCAATACACAATGATTAAGATAATCAAAAAAGCGGAGGTACTCCATGAGAACAACCAACCGAACTCTTCTAATATCCATTGTCTTGCATTAATAGCAATGGCTTTAAATGCATCGTTATCGTATAGGCTGAAGCAAATAGTTAATACTAAGAATATAACCGGTGGGAAAAATACCAACGGCTTGAGTTGTAAAGCTGGTTTTTGTTGGGTCATTTATTACGCCAGTAGTTTTGACAATGTAAACAATACTTCGCCAAACTAGTTTTTAACGGTTTACTGCAATATGGACAAGGTGGCCCAGGATAATCTGGTGATGGCTTACCGGAATGAAGAACCCAAATTTTTGACCAATGTGTAGAGCAAGCTAGAGCTGATTGCAATTCAACCATTGCCATTAACCTTTTACCATCGCGAATCAACTTTAACACTCTAGTTTCTAATTCAGGTGTCATATCCTCAAATTCAGGAATATTTGTCTCGCATTTAGGGCAGAAGATTCCTCTATCAGGAGTGTTATCGCCAAATTTTATAACTTCATCTTTGGAATATTTCTTATTTTGATTTTTTTCAGTCATTTAATCTGTAAGAATTAAATCGGCGAACCAGGAGGCATCTTCGGTAATTGAATAAGCTCATCCTTCTTCAGGCTTTTAGGTTTTATCGATTTAATTCTTTGTAATTGATAGGTGTAAAAATCAAGATATGAATCTGAGTCATTTTTCTTTTTAACTTTCTTTTCTAAATAAACTACTTGCTTTTGCAAGACTCCAAAAATTTCAGCTTTAACATACGAAGAGACTTCAGCATCCTGAATAAGATTAATATAATTGGAATAGATTAAATCAATTGTGGCTTGATGAATGAGCTCTTCAGAACCTTCATAGCTTTGATCAATGACATCTTCATGTAATGCTGTTGTTATATCGGTAATACCTAGGAACTTATCATCTTGGGCATGTTGTTGTTTGGCTCTAGCTAAACGCGCTGGGTGCAGCAATAATGACAATGTATGTTGTGAAGACGCTGCTGCTAATGCCACAGGATCAAAAGTCACACCGGTATTCCCTACCGAGCTTTCTCTGGTACGGCTATAACCCATAGCTTTTGGTAACAATGATTGAGTTAGCGCTTCATTAATACTTAGAAACTCCGGATCAAAGGTTTTTATTAAACTGGTCAAAGCTTTTTTCTGTTGACGTGCATTAGCCGGTAAAACTAAAGAAGCGCTACTACTCTTTGTCGCATAGTCATAATCCACTCCGCCTATCCATTTAGCGGCTGCTGTGGCTTGATAACGATGAAAATAATACACAGGCACCAATATTTCTTGTAAATCTGAAAGTGGTCTTCCTGTGTGCAAACTGGCAGTACCAAAATTGCTTAAGGCTTTATCACGAAGTTTAAATACGCGTTCCAATTCATCTATGGTGTTTGCTCCGTTGTCCCAGAGACTGGCATGGATATGGGCATCACCAATGCGTCGTGAATCTGGATCTGAAATATAGCGTAGTTCGTTTTTAGCATTACTCTCTAGAAGCTTTGCTAAACCCGCAGCCTCTTCGTCTTCAGTAAAGCTTGTATAGCCATAAGCAATCACAGCCTTATCCCAGACACCAATATCTTTAGCATAGGCATTAGGAGCAACAACCTTCCCACCGTCAATCTCAAATAATGGATGAGGATAATCCATCACTGAAGCCCTATCTTGAGTACTGGCGGCAAAATTATGAGCGACTCCTAGCGTATGTCCAATCTCATGAGCAGAGAGCTGTTGAATTCTTGCCAGTGCCAAGTCCATCATTTCCGTATCGTTTTCACCTTCAGAAAAGCGAGACAACATGCCTTGGGCAATTAAATAGTCTTGTCTTACACGAAGCGAACCTAAAGTCACATGCCCTTTTATAATTTCACCATTTCTAGGGTCGGTCACACCGTAGCCATACGACCAACCACGTGTTGCTCTATGCACCCACTGAATCACGTTATAACGTACATCCATTGGATCAGCGTCATCGGGTAATACTTTGATTTGAAATGCATCTTTGTAACCTAATGCTTCAAAGGCCTGATTCCACCACATACCTCCAGTAATCAAAGCGGTTTTAACCGGTTCTGGTGCACCTTTATCGAGATAATAAATAATAGGCTCAACCGCTTCACTTATCTCAGCTGATGGGTTCTTTTTCTCTAGCCTGTGTCGTCCAATAAATCGCTGCTCAACAGGTTTATTGACTGGCTGTGCATAATCAGCGTATCCAAAAGACCAAAACCCACTCTTTGGGTGAAAGACTCGTGGCTTATAACCGGCTTTGGGTAAACGAATAAAACTGTGATGCATTCTTAATGAAAGAATATTCGGGTCGGCAGCTGCTTGGCGAATGTATTCACCAGGGTTATTACCGGTAAACGTAATACTGGCTTCAATTTCTGAGTTATCAGGAAAAGTTTTGGTTCTTTCTAAGTAAATAGCCGATCTGGATTTATCCAAACTGAAATTGCCCTGGTTTCTTTCAGCCAGTCTGCGTGAAACTCCATGACTGTCTTGCAGAATGAACTCACTGGCATCAACTAATACCCAACCATCACCTGAATCAACAATTGGAAAAGCCCATAAAATAGCGGAGGCAAAGGCTTCGGCTACCGAATCCGCTTCATTCTTATT
>CALHVH010000161.1 GCA_938039225.1 uncultured Gammaproteobacteria bacterium | reverse complement strand
CTTACCCCGCAGCCGAGAAATAGGATCTTCTAATTGCAATAGATTTTGACTGGCAACACGACCCACACAGAGTATTACTTTAGGATCAACTAAGGCAATTTGCTGTTCTAAATAAGCCCTACATTGAGCCAGTTCAGATTTTTTTGAATCACGATTTCCTGGAGGACTGCATTTTAATGAATTTGCTATATACACTTTATCTCTGGCCAAACCAATGGACTCAAGTATGGTAGTTAATAAACTGCCTTGCTTACCTAAGAAAGGCTCACCTTGCTTATCTTCTTCAACACCAGGTGCTTCACCAATAATCATCCAGTCAGCTTGAATATCGCCCGTACCAAAAACGGTTTGTGTTCTGGTTTTGTGCAAATCGCAACGCTCACAATTAGCCACATGATCAATCAAATCTGACCAATTTTCTGGTAATTCACTACGCTTTAAAACATCGTGTATGGAAACTTCGACAGCTTCGGTTTTAGGTGACATTACTGTGGCTTGTTGTAATGTCGGTGATGACTCAATCACAGAAGAAACTGTCTCTGGCTGGTGAAGAGGCTCAGGCACAAACTCCTTGACTGGTTCTTCTATAATCACTTCTTCAGAGACTTCTACACGCTCAGAATAAACGGGAATTCCCATTAAACGAAGGTATTCTTTTTTACGAGCCGACAAAGACATTACTTATTCTTCTTCCAAATCCATAATTAGACTGTCTTGTACGTCATCAGGAATAAGTGACTCGGTTTGCTCACCTTTAACTTTTCGCATGATCAAACCAATTGGACCAGAAGCTGCAAATATAAAAAACAATACAAATAAGGTCTTGTGAGGATCAATCGCAATCAGTGCAATTAATAACGGCACCAAGATCATTATGTGAAATGGTACTTTTCTAGCGAGATTCAAATCTTTAAAACTTCTAAACTTGATATCACTCACCATTAATACACCGGCAAGGAAAGTTAAAATTAAGGCTGGAATAAAAGATAAGTTTGGATCAAATCCAAAGGTATCGTCAAATAATATAAATCCTGCCACTACACCCGCGGCTGCCGGACTCGGTAAACCATCAAAATATCGCTTATCGGCTTTATCCGTTCCAGCAGTAGTATTAAATCGAGCCAAACGTAAAGCCGCACATACACAATAAGCAAAAGCCACAAACCAACCAGCTCGACCCCAAAAACCACTTAATGAGGTTAGATGATCAACACCCCACTGATACATAACTAAGGACGGAGCAATGCCAAATGAAACCATATCGGAAAGTGAATCATATTCTTTCCCAAACTGTGATTCAGTACTGGTCATTCTCGCAACACGCCCATCCATACCATCAAGAATCATAGCAATGAAAATAGCAAACGCGGCTTTTTCAAAATTACCATCCATCGATGCAATGACCGCATAGAATCCAGCAAAAAGCGCGGCTGTGGTAAATAAGTTTGGCAGTAAGTAAACACCACGCGAACGCTCACCAGCCTCTTTACGATCTGCTCGTCTTTGACGGTTTTTTTGGATTCTGGTTTTTACTTTGCTTTTAATATCATTCATAAATTAATTTATTCATTAGGCTCAGGTTCTTCTGACTTGTGTTGGTATTCTGCCAGAACACTGGAGGCGGCATAAACTTTATCACCCAAACCTACTAATAACTTTGCATCTGCAGGCAAATACAGCTCTACATAATCAGCAAGACGGTTTAAACCTATTCGATCACCCTGTCCTACGCGCTCACCATAGCGTATATTGGCCACGGCGGGATAGAGTGATTTATATCCACTTCCTCGCAATAACATAACTACGTCGTCGTTTTCATCGGTTCGTACCCATAAACCATGCGTTTCAACTAAACGTGAGCCCGACTCGGCATCATTCAAACTCATAATTTTGCCTTCGGTTGGACTACGCGTGGTATAGGCGCCACTTTTATAGAGCTTTATTTTCAAATAGATGGCTTCACGTTTAAGCAAACCTTCTTGTAAGCATTCAAGGATTTCAACTTTGCCATCGACCGGACTAACGACTGCTAAGGGTATCGAAGGAACAGTACGGTGTGGATCTCTAAAAAGTAAAAATGCTGTGACAAAATACAAGCCACACAAAAATACCAGCCACCACTGCTGAAATTTTAACGCAAAGAAGAGAACTAAGAGTCCGCCTAGAAAAAATGGCCAGCCATCGCTGGCCAATATTGGGTGTTTAGTGTCAGCCATTAATTTTACCTACAGTTCGCCTTCATTCATCCATGGCATTTTTGAACGCAAACGCGCCCCAACGGATGTCATGAGATGGGCATTACTGCGTTTCCTACCATCAGCTATGACAGGTGAATTTTGGTCAACCTCTTTTGCCAACTCTTTAGCAAAATCGCCAGCCTGTATTTCTTTAAGCATAGCTTTCATTTCGTCTCTAGTTTTATCATTAATTACTCTGGGTCCACGGGTATAATCACCAAATTCGGCCGTATGAGAAATTGATTGGCGCATACCCGCAACACCGCGGGTGTAAATCAAATCAATAATAAGTTTAAGTTCGTGCAAGCAAGAAAAATAAGCAAGTTCAGGTTGATAACCCGCGTCCACTAAGGTCTCAAAACCAGCTTCAATAAGATGCGTAATTCCACCACATAAAATCGCTTGCTCTGCAAAAAGATCAGTTTCAGTTTCTTCACTAAATGTTGTTTCAATAATTCCAGCCCGCCCATGTCCATTCATGGCGGAATAAGCCAAGCATAACTCATGTGCTTGCCCACTGGCATCTTGATGAATGGCTAATAAAGCCGGCACCCCTGCACCACTAACAAACATGGCACGAACCTGATCACCAATGCCTAAAGGGGCAACCATGGTGATATCTAAATCTTCGCGCGGTACAAAAGTTTCATAATGAATATTATAGCCATGAGCAAACATCACCATGCCATGAGGTTTTAAATTAGGGGCAATATTCTCACGATAGATTTTCGGATGTGTACTATCAGGACTTAGCATCATAACTATATCGGCCGATTGAATAGCTGCATTAAGTTCTTGAGCCTCTAAGCCTAAAGAAATGGCTGACACCATTGAGTCGGAGCCTTCACGTAAAGCGACCACCACATCAACGCCTGAGTCTTGTAAGTTAAGAGCGTGGCTGCGCCCTTGAGCACCAAAACCTACAATAGCAACACGCTTGGTTTGAATAATATCGGACTGGATATCCGAGTCGTAAAAAGTGCCCATGGTTTTCCTAAAACATCTGTAAAAAGAAACGTTTAAAACGTTTTTGTTATTCTTTATTTTATCATTGAATAGCTCGCTCACTTTAATGGACTGGCCTAATCGTACGACAATTGCACAATTCTTGACCTTCTAAGCCTCGCTTTGATGCGCAAGGTGTGTAAACAAGCTAAAATGACCAGCTAATTAATTGAATTTTCACAATATTTAGAATGAAAATTCCCCTTCTCCACCAAACAACCAAAGATATTTTCAATGCGTTTAAGCAATTTCCCTCTTAATACTTTAAAAGAAACCCCTGCCGATGCGAGTGTAGTGAGTCATCAACTCATGTTACGTGCAGGTTTAATTCGTCAACTCTCATCAGGTTTATATTCTTGGTTACCGCTTGGTTTACGCGTTTTACGCAATATAGAAACCATAGTGCGAGAAGAAATGGAAAATATTAATTCTTTAGAAATTCTTATGCCGGCTATTCAGCCTGCTGAGCTTTGGGAAGAATCTAAACGCTGGTCTAAATACGGCCCTGAATTATTACGTTTAAAAGATCGCCACAATAATGAATTTTGTTTTGGTCCTACGCATGAAGAAGTGGTGACCGACATTGCTCGTAGAGAATTAAAAAGTTACAAACAATTACCCATTAGTTATTTTCAAATCCAAACCAAATTCCGTGATGAAGTACGTCCTCGGTATGGCGTAATGCGTGCCCGTGAATTTATTATGAAAGATGCTTATAGTTTTCATATGGATAAAGAGAGCTTGCAAGCCACCTACGATGATATGTATGCAGCCTATTGCAAAATTGTTGAAAGAATTGGTTTGGAATATCGCCCGGTAGCAGCTGACAATGGTTCAATCGGTGGTAATGCCTCGCATGAATTCCATGTACTCGCCGATAGTGGCGAAGATATTATTGCTTACTCAGACGCTTCTGATTTTGCCGCCAATGTTGAGTTGGCTGAGGCACTTGCACCAAATACTGAACGTGCAGCTGCAAGCAAGGACTTGGAGGTAATAGACACACCGAATGTCAAAACCATACAAGAACTGGTTGAGCAATTTGATGTTGCCATCGATAAAACCGTAAAAACTTTATTGGTGCATGCTCATCAAGATGAGGAAAACGCCAAAGAAACTAAACTGATCGCCTTACTGGTGCGTGGCGATCACAAATTAAATGAGATTAAAGCCAATAATCATCCACTGGTTGCCGAGCCTCTAACCTTTGCCACTGATGAGGAAATCAAGGCTGCAACTGGTGCATCTGCGGGTTCCTTAGGACCGGTTAAGTTGGATATGCCAATCATCATTGATCGCTCGGTAGCCGTCATGTCAGATTTTTCTGCTGGCGCCAATGTTAATGGTAAGCATCATTTTGGAATTAATTGGGAACGCGATGCAGAGTTTACTGAAATTGCGGATTTACGTGAAGTTCATGCCGGAGACCCAAGCCCTGATGGCAAAGGCACATTACAACTATGCAGAGGCATTGAGGTTGGACACGTATTCCAACTAGGCGATACCTATTCAAAATCTATGCAATTATCTGTATTGGATGAAAATGGTAAATCCGCCATACCACTAATGGGTTGTTATGGAATTGGTGTCAGTCGTTTAGTAGCCGCGGCTATTGAACAGAATCACGATGACAATGGCATCATCTGGCCAAAGAATATTGCTCCATTCCAAGTCGCGCTTGTTACGATTAATTTTGATAAATCTGAGCTGGTCAGAGAGGAATCCTTAAAACTTTATAAACAACTAAAGTCGCAAGGCATTGATGTGGTATTGGATGATCGCAAAGCCAGACCAGGGGTTAAATTCGCTGATATTGAACTAATTGGTATTCCGCATCGAGTCACCTTAAGTGAGCGCGGACTCAAAGCTGGCACCGTTGAATATCGTGCTAGAACCGCCTCTGAGAATGTGGATGTGGCTTTATCTGAGATAGTTAACCACTTATCGGCTTGATGGTTTTGTTGATTGACAGCGCCTCTAAGCCACATTCATAATACAGCCTATGTTATTGAATTCAAAACAAAAGCAATCTGGAAATAGCTTAAAGTTATTTCTAGCTTGGTGTTTGGCTATTAGTTCTTTCTTTGCGGTTACTCAGAGCATCATTGCGGCTGATAATAGTTCGCGTCATGCATTTGACCCAAAACTTAAAGCGCTTTTGATTCAAGCATCGCAAACTAAAAGCAGTTTTGAAGACGAATTCCATGCACAGGTTTGGCTAACGGATATGAGCAATCGTTTAGGCAAACGGGTTGAAGATCACGACGAGCGAATCAAACTCTTAACCGCAGTTCACAGGGAAGCAAAAATTGCCGGCTTACAACCTGAGTTAGTGCTTGCTGTTATGGACGTTGAAAGTGCTTTTGAGAAGTACGCCATCTCGCGTGTTGGCGCCAGAGGCCTTATGCAAATTATGCCTTTCTGGCTAGATGAGATTGGGCGCCCAAACGATAACCTTTTTGACATAGATACCAATATCCGTTTTGGTTGCACTATTTTGAAACACTATATTGATATCGAGAAAGGCAATTTATTCCGAGCACTTGGACGTTACAACGGCAGCCTAGGCAAAGCCAAGTATCCAAATAAAGTATTTAAAAAACTCGAGCAGCGTTGGTACGTTCACTGAGTTACACTTTAGGCTATGGTCAAACTCCTCTTCCTTAGTCATTGCCCTTCCCCCAATACCACAGCTTTACGCGACGCGTGTTTAGCCGGTATTCATCACCCAGACATTAATAATATTGAAGTCACTTCTTGCGATTATCTATCAGCCACAGCTGAGGATGTTATGGCTTGTGACGGAATCATTCTAGGCACCACAGAGAACTTCGGCTATATGGCTGGCTTGATGAAAGATTTTTTCGAACGCATCTATTATCCCTGTTTAGAGAAAACCCAAGCCCTACCTTGCGCATTGTATATTCGAGCAGGTTTGGATGGCCAAGGTAGTAAAGTAGCGATTGGGAAAATTTTGACTGGTTTAAAATGGAAGCTGGTTCAAGAGACTCTCATCCTCCACGGTGAATATCAGAAGTCTTTTGAAGATGAAGCTAAGGAATTAGGAATGAATTTTGCGGCTGGGCTGGAGGCTGGGGTTTATTGATTATTATTTAACAATTTTGAATGGGTTTTTCTTTTTCTGAGGTTTCTTTGAATTTCCGTTTTTCTTTATTCTCCCATGTTTAAAAAAAAGAGGTACTGATCGCCAGCAAATAGAACCATCAAACCCACGAATTGGCAATAGATTAAAAGCTGCATCAAGTGCATTGAAATAACCAAGTAATATAAGAGTTGTATAAAAAAAACCTGATAATGAATCACCGAAGACCAAAAGAATAAATATACAAGGTATAAAAATTATTGCTTGTGCTGCTACTCCACCCCAAGCTACTACATAATTTTCATAATCGGTCTCAGCCAATTCATATACACAGTATCCATGCAAAAATTGCAATTCTATTTTTTCAGTATTCAAACCAAGCCTACTCGCAAACCACATATGCCCTAACTCATGAATTAACATCAGTAGAGGGAAAACCATGGCTATAGCCAGAAAGTTAATATTAAAAAGGGCTAAAACTATTGCAATTAAAGTAAAACCAGTTAAAGACCAATGAACATAAACTGGTACACCTTTTAAATTAAAAATTCTAAATGATTTTTTCATATTTCCACTATAGTGTCTCAAAATGAACTAAGTATTCAACTGTAACAGAATCAACTTCCACCACTGAATCAACTTTAGAATATTCAGAACCCTTGTGCAGCCATACTCTCAGCTGTTCCAAAGCATCCGCAGTTCCTTGAGCCAAAACCTCAACTTGACCACTTTGCAGATTCTTGGCATAGCCATTCAAGCCCAATCTATCCGCTACCTTCTTAGTGCTGGCTCGGAAAAACACTCCCTGCACTTTGCCAGATACAATAAATCGGCGTGAGTTACTATTTTCTTTTTGGTTCATGCGATAATACTATCTTATTTCCACGTATAAACTGTAAATATTATGACTACTATCTACCACAATCCACGCTGCTCTAAATCTCGCCAAACCCTTGCTCTACTTGAAGAACAAGGCGTGGATTTTGAAATACATGAATACTTAAAAGATACTCCCAAAAAATCAACATTAAAGGACATCCTTAAAAAATTGGATAAAAAACCGATTGAAGTGATGCGAACCAAAGAAAAAATTCTGGGTGAACTGGGTATAGCTCTAGATGATTTAAAGGATTCTTCATTGATAGACTTAATGCTAGAGCATCCAATTTTGATAGAACGCCCTATTGTCGTGACCCAAGAGTCAGCACGTATTGGTCGCCCTCCAGAAAGTGTTTTGGAATTATTCAAGTAGAATCAATTAAAAGACCCTGAATCAAGTTCAGGGATTCGAGGCTCTTTTATGTCTGACAAAAAACAAATAACCATATCTGGCCGACAACTTTATCTGGCCTCAGCAACCACCTATGTAATTGCTCTTGCTAGTTATCTAATTGGCTGGCTCACTACTGGACCCAACTGGATTGCCTTAGCTTGCTGCATTCCATTAATAATTCTTACACCCGCTGTACTTACAAAACGTAGACGCTACTTTCAGTTAATTCCTAATCTCTTGGTTATTTATTTATGCTGGAGTCTAGTAGAACGCTTTATCAATCCAGCAATGGGAATCTACTCAGCAATTTCTCTAGTCGCTTGGACAGGCTGCGTATTTGCCATACTTATGGTGATTCGCACGTCATACTTAGTGGATGGCGGTCATTATGTTCCGGATCCAGAAAAGAAAGCTAAACGTTTAGCTAGGAAGCAAGCTCGGATTGAGAAGAGAGCGAAAAAGAAAGGTATTCAATGACACTAGCCGCTCAATCCAGTTGAGGGAATCATATCGTAGGGGTAGGTCCCTGTGCCTACCCTGTGCGAATGCGAAAAAATCCACCTGGACGACCACAGGGAGTCGCCCCTACTGTTTCTTTTTATAACTTATAAACTATAAAAGAACCTAATCCAACAAACTCTTAACAAAAGGAATGGTCAACTTGCGCTTGGCTTCTAATGAAGCTTTATCGGTTTTATCTAACCAGGCCATTAACTCGCTTAATTCTCGTGGCAAACGACTCATAAGAAATTTCATACTATCACTTGGAATTTCAAAACCCCTTTGATGTGCATGAGCGGTTAAGGCTAAGGACAAATGCTGTTCGGCCAATTCAGAAATATGAAATATCAAACCTGAACTTAAGCGTGAACGCAAATCTGGAAGGCTTAAATTTAATTCTTTTAATGGTTTACTCGCAGCCATGACCAAACTAGCTCTTTCACCGTTTGCTCTTTCTAAACGTCGATTAAACAAATCAAAGAGCGCCTCTTCCCATTGAGCATCACCTTGTACAATATCAATATTATCTAGACAAATTAGCTGAGCTGCATCCCAGCCTTCAAGCACTTCAAAAGTATAAGCCGGGTTCGCCAAATTTAAATAAATCACTTGTGAAGCATCAGAGCTCGCATGGCAAGTTGCCTGTAGTAAATGCGTTTTCCCGGTTCCAACTTTACCCGAGAAAAATACAGTCTCACCTACATTTGCGGTCTCACTCAATTTCTTTAACTGTACCACCAAGGCTTCATTACCATTAGAAATAAAGGTATCAAAAACTGCGTGGGCAGGAAGACTTACTTGCAGGGCCAACTGTTTCATTTAATCGTCCGAAACAGCATCCGATAAGTCACTGATATCATCTTCAACAACATGATCATGTTTTGAGAAAACTAATTTGGTTTCCTCATCCAAAACCACTTCACTCACATGTTCTTCTGGCTTATCCACAAGATAGTCATCTTCAATAAAATCTGCGTAGAAGTGACGTAAGAACACAGAAAGAACAGCAGCAACAGGCAGAGCTAATAAAATTCCAAAGAATCCAAATAATTGGCCACCCGCCATGACCGCAAAAATAACAATCACAGGATGCAAACCAATACTCTCACCTACAAGCTTTGGGGTTAAGACCGTACCTTCAATTGCTTGACCAACAGCAAACACCACAACCACGCCAACGAGTAATAATGGTCCGCCACCTTGAGCAAAAGCTGTTAGTGCTGCTAAGAAAATCCCTACGACAAACCCTAGGTAAGGCACAAAACTAACCAAGCCGGATAAAACACCAATAGCAATGGCATTGTCTAAACCTAGAATCATTAAACCAATGGTGTACACCACGGCCAGACCTAACATCACTAATAATTGGCCGCGTAAAAAACTACCTAAAGCTTGATCCGACTCTTTGGCTAATAAAAAAGTTTTTTCTTGATAACGTCTTGGAATTAAGGCGCCAATACGTGCTACTAACAAATCCCAATCACGCAATAAGTAGAAAGCTAAAATTGGAGTTAAAGCAATTGTGAACACAGCTCCAATAAGATTGGCTCCTGATTTGGTTATCGAGCCTGCCAATTTGCCACCTACTTCACTTAATTTATCTCCATACTCCGAAAAGAGTGCACTCCATCCAAACCCACCCTCAGAAGACACACCTAAAAGTCCGGCGACTTTAGGGAGGACTGTGGATTCTAGTTTTTCAAGATACTCAGGCATTTTTTCACTTAATGCGGAAGCTTGGGTTTTAACCATTGGCCCAAGTAGTAAAACCAACAAAATGAAAAATAGGGTTAAACCAACAAATACAGTCACAACCGCTAAGGTTCTTCGCATTTTGTAGGTTTCTAATTTATCCACTAATGGGTCGCCGATATAAGCCAATAAAGCTGCGGCAATGAATGGAGTAAGGATTGGAGATAGTTTTACTAAAAGCCAACCAATTAGAAAAACGCCAATTAAATTATATAAACGATCCTGCGCGACCATACTCTTCTCTTTCTAAGTCTATGAATATTGGGTATTTTGACATACTTAAGCAAATTCTTCAGTCTTTGCTAAGCTCAATAATTAAGCGAAGGATTCCGAACCCTAAAATTACGGCTAATGCCTTCAATTGCTGTTAAAGATACAGTGACCATCGTGTACAATACGCGCCCATGACTGAGCAAAAAACAGATAAAAAAGGACTTAGCTATAAAGATGCCGGAGTTGATATCGACGCGGGCAATGCTTTAGTTGAGCGTATTAAACCTGACATCAAACGCACCCATAGACCTGGCGTCATTGGTTCAATTGGTGGCTTTGGTGGTTTATTTGCATTAGATACCAGCAAATATAAAGAACCTATTTTAGTTTCAGGCACCGACGGCGTGGGAACAAAGTTACGTTTGGCAATCGATTCAGGTAAACACGACACGGTCGGTATAGATTTAGTGGCCATGTGCGTCAACGATATTTTGGTGTTAGGCGCAGAACCTCTGTTTTTCTTAGATTATTATGCAACTAGCAAACTAGAAATCGATGTTGCAGCTGACGTAATCAAAGGTATAGCTAATGGTTGCGAGCAATCAGGCGCCGCACTTATAGGTGGCGAAACCGCAGAAATGCCAGGCATGTACCACAAAGATGATTACGACCTTGCTGGTTTCTGTGTGGGCGTTGCTGAAAAAAGTGAAATCATTGATGGCTCTAATGTGAGTGCTGGACAACATCTTATCGGCATTGCCTCTTCGGGAATTCATTCCAATGGATTTTCATTGGTTCGTAAAGTTCTAGAAGTCAGCGGTAAAGACTTTAATGAAACACTCGGTGATAAAAAACTTATCGACCTAATGCTTGAGCCAACTCGCATTTATGTTAAAACTGTTCTAGGTCTACTAAAAAAACACACAGTGCATGCCATGGTGCATGTAACCGGTGGTGGTTTAACAGAAAACATTCCTCGCGTACTACCAGAGAATGTAAACGCAGAAATTGATACCAAGGCCTGGGAACTTCCAGCAATTTTTCAATGGCTGCAAGAGCAAGGCAATATTTCTGATGCCGACATGCGAATTACCTTTAATTGTGGAATCGGATTTATTCTTTGTGTTGATGCTGATGAGAGTTCAGCGATTTTAGAAACGCTCAAAGAAATGAATGAAGATGCTTACTTGATTGGTAAAATTGTTGATGGCAAGCAAATCGTCACTTACGTATAAGTCTTTCTATCTCTGATGTTAAAAATTGCGGTTCTTATTTCGGGTGTTGGTAGTAATTTACAAGCCATACTTGATGCCATCAATGCAAAAAATATTGATGCTCAAGTTATTGCAATCATCAGCAATCGCACTAAAGCTAAGGGGTTGGACCGGGCACGTGAGCATAAAATTCCAGCTTACGTAATTCCTAGTCGAAAAAATCAAAGCCGCCAAGAGTACGACCAAGGTTTAAGTGAAGTCATTAATCGCCTAAATCCTGACTTAATTGTACTTGCTGGTTTTATGCGAATTCTCACCGAAGAATTTGTTAATCAATTTACTGGCAAACTCATCAATATCCATCCATCACTGCTTCCCAAGTACAAAGGACTGGATACTCATCAGCGTGCAATAGACGCTGGAGATACAGAACATGGTTGCAGTGTACACTTTGTGACACCAGAACTTGATGGCGGCCCAATAATTGCTCAAGCCCTTGTTTCTATTGAAAAAAATGATGATATCCAGAGCCTTTCAGCTAAGGTTCAGGCACAAGAACATAAACTCTATCCATTAGTAGTTGAATGGTTTGCGAATAAGCAGCTAGAATTACTTGAAGATAAAATATTTTTCAATAATGAATTACTCAGTAAGCCACATTGTATTTGAATGTTTATCTTTAACCATACGCAGGAGAGTGCATGTTAAATCAAAAAAAATTATCGATTTATTCAAAAATTAATAAGTTCTTATTATTAGGGCTAAGCGTATTTTTGGTAAATTTTGCAAGCTATGCAGAGTTCACGCAGTTCGATGCCAGCTACACTGCACGTTTCGACAAATTCAAAGCAAAGTCAAAAATGAGCTTGAGACAAAACCCTGAGACTGGTGAATATACGTATACCACTTATACCAAACCAAAAGGCATAGCGAAACTCTTTGGAAAAATAAAAGAATCTTTAATATTTGATTTAAACCAAAACTCCATCACGCCTAAAACTTATAGACATAATAGTCGTGACAATGCCAGCATTGATTATGACTGGACAACGAAGTTAGCCAAGAGTAAAACCGAAGATGGTTCTGAAGAATTGACGCTTTCTGGAAATGAACTTGATTTATTAAGTCTCCAGATGCAGTTAACACGTGATTTGAAAAACAATACGCTGAAGCCAACTTACAGTGTTATTAAAGACAATGTAGTTAAAATGTATAATGTTAGTCAGCTTGGTGAAGATACTTTCAAACTGGGTAATGACAGTTATAAAACCCTAAAAATTCAACAGCAGCGTAAAGGTTCAAGCCGTAGAAGCATTTTATATTTTGCTCCTGAACTGGATTACATTTTAGTAAAAATGCAACAATTCAAAGGCGAGAAACAAAGAGCCAGCTTTACCATGTATTCCTACAAAGATTTAGGTTTAGCAAAAATTGAAAATGATGCTATTGAAACACTAAAAAACAAGCCAGCTCCAGAAGGCACAGAATAGTTAATTCATCTTATAACAAATAAAAAAGCGACTTTCAAAGTCGCTTTTTTTATTTATTTAAAACTTTGCTTATATTTTTTCAAGTCTTAGGTAAAGTAACCCCTTCCTGACCTTGATACTTTCCACCTCGGTCTTTATAAGACGTCTCACAAACTTCATCTGATTCAAAGAATAACATCTGCGCCACACCTTCGTTTGCATAAATTCGAGCAGGTAAAGGGGTTGTGTTTGAGAATTCCAAAGTAACATGTCCTTCCCATTCTGGCTCTAGTGGAGTTACATTTACAATAATGCCGCAACGCGCATAAGTGGACTTACCTAAACACACAGTCAATACATTCCTTGGGATTTTAAAATATTCAACCGTGCGTGCTAAGGCAAATGAGTTTGGTGGGATAATGCATTCATCAGCCACTACATCAACGAAACTGTTTTCATCGAAATTTTTTGGGTCAACAATCGCAGAATTAATATTAGTAAATATTTTAAACTCACGTGCACAACGTACATCGTAACCATAACTAGAGGTACCATAGGAGACCACACGGTTTTCATCGTGGTAACGAACTTGCCCGGCTTCAAAAGGTGAAATCATCTCATTTTCTTGAGACATTCTACGTATCCATTTATCAGATTTAATACTCATTGTTTTTCTCTTCTAATTTTAAAATATTAGGTGTTTTCAACCACAATCTTTGGGAACAAGTTACTGTAGTCTTTTTGACTGACAGCTAATTCAGCCAATAACTTTAAAGCTACTTGTTGATATGCTTTGGCAAGAACATTATCAGGCTCACTGACAACCGTTGGTATACCCTTATCCGTCTCTTCACGTATTCGTGTTGCTAAGGGAATAGAACCTAATAAATTAGTATCGTATTCTTTTGCCATTGCTTGTCCACCATGTGAACCAAATATGGCTGATTCTTGATTGCAGTGAGGACAAATAAAAGCGGCCATATTCTCAACAATGCCGAGAATTTTAACATTCACTTTACGAAACATTTGTAAACCTTTTTTAGCATCAAGCAAAGCAATATTTTGCGGAGTGGTAACAATTGCTGCCCCGCTTAGTGGTACTCGTTGCGATAAGGTCAACTGTAAATCACCTGTCCCTGGTGGCATATCAACAATCAAATAGTCCAACTCACCCCAGTTAGTTTCATTGAGTAACTGAGTAAGCGCCTGTGTCACCATCGGCCCTCGCCAAACCATAGGTTGATCTTCGCCTACTAAAAAACCAATAGACATGCATTTGACCCCATGTGCTTGCATAGGCTCAATACTTTTACCATCTGGACTTTCAGGTTTTTGTCCAGACAAACCCAACATGCTCGGAATACTTGGACCATAAATATCAGCATCAAGTAAACCAACCGCAGCCCCCTCTTTTGCGAGCGCCAGGGCAATATTGACAGAGGTAGTAGATTTGCCAACTCCGCCTTTTCCAGAAGCCACAGCAATAATATTTTTAATCCCTACTAGTGGTTTTAAATGTTGCTGTACTGCATGAGCCTTTACTGACCATGCAAAATCTATATTTAATTTTTTTTCATTGGCAATATTTTGTTGCGCACTTTGTATTTGCTCCAATAAATTGCGTTTATGCCCCTCAATAGGAAACGGATATTGCAAGATTATCCCAGAATCACTACTTGTACTTGGTATTGAGGTAAAACTAATGAACCCTGATTGCACCGCTTGAAACAAGTCGGATTCGAGTACAGGGTCATTTATCTTACTTAATAAGGCGCGGAATTCTGGTGGAAGCGTATTTTCATTCATAAAAATCAATGGCTTAGCACATAGTTACTAAGCTCTGTAAAGGCTTGTTGCACTGGTCGCGCATTGTACCGTATTCACCAAAATCGTGTGGATTTGTCTTAATTGTGGCAAATAATCGAAAATTCACACTTAAAAATAGAAAAACATGAGCAAATTCATACTGTTATGGTGTAAGATTGAAATACTGTCTTAAAATTAAGACAAACAATTATAAGCCCAAAGGCATATTTACAAATATGGCACTATTTACCGGTATGCGTGCTGAAAGACTAATTAAAAAGTTAGTCAAAGCCGTTAACCACAGTGACAATGAACAATATAACGAGTCTGTGAATAAACTCTCAGCACTCGGACAGTCTGCCTTGCCCGCTATATTTGAAGCCATGGACTATGTCAATCATGGGTCTAGAAAAGGATTAGGACATGTTGTCTCTCGTGTTTTATCCACTCAATCTTTGCCGGAAGTTCTTGAAGCGCTCAATAGCTCGAATCCCAAAGTAGTTGATAGTGTGATTGAAGCACTTAGCAACTCCACAAAAATCAATGCTAATCACCTCATTCCGTTTTTAAAAGACTCTCAATTTCCGAACAACAAATTATTCACTATACTCAAGTCACGTGAAGAAGAGATTGAAGCCTTACGTTTATTAAGTACAACTTACGAACTCGAACTTAATGATAAAGAGCAAGCGTTTAAACTGATTGAGCGCACAATTACAGAAAATGAATTACCTGATTTACTCGAACGAGTTAACGGTAAGGACCCAATCGTTAGATCACATATCATACGCTTGATTGCCAATTACAATGACACTCGAGTCCTCAGCACCCTAGAGGGCTTACTCACTGACAAAAACTCCATTATTCGACAAGCTGCACTAGAAAGTATTGGTAGACTAGGTGGTTCTGCTGACATCAAAAATTTGTGCGCCCTACTTGAAGACAAAGATTTACGTGTACAAGAAAAAGCAGTTGAAGCGATTGTAAAACTGAATCATCCTAAAACTGCGATGGAGTTGCTAAGCACTTTAAAATCTGAAAATGATTATGCCAGACGTTCAGCCGTTGAAGTTCTAAATGAAATTGGAACGGTTGAAAATATGAAACAGTTATTGCAAGCCATTTTGGATCAAGACTGGTGGGTGCGTTCTCGTGCTGCTGATGCTATGTCTAAAATCGGTGGTCCACGTGTGGTGGATGCGGTATTAGGTTTAATTCACGATGAAAGCGAAGACTTACGCCGCATAGCTGTGGAAATTCTAGTTACTGCTCAAGACCCAAGAGCCGAACAACATTTAGTTAAAGCACTAAATGATGAAGATTGGTGGGTTCGTGAACGTGCTGCTGATGCATTAGCTGAAATGGGCAGTCCAAATGCTATTAACGGCTTAACAAAAATACTTGGAATCAATCCCAAGTCTGATCCAATTATTATTCGTGCCATAGGCAAACTGGGTAATGAAAATAATGTCGCACAGTTATTGCCATACGCAAATAATGACAACGAAATGATTAAAGTTGAAAGCATTAAGGCCTTAGTTGACTTAGCCGGTAAAGACACAGTCAAGCCGGTGGTAACTATGTTAAAACAACAAGCTGTACTCACCGAAAATTTAGAAACCAAAGATGCTATTCGGGAAGGCTTACAATTTCTAGACAGAAGTTACTTCCATGTATTAATGCAAGATGGCAGTGCAGCTCCAGAAGGTACCAAAACCAAAGCGCCCGAAAGTACTAAGCATCAAGAAGCACCCGAAGATAAATTATCAAGCTCGATGTTAGTAAGCGTTGATGAAATTGTTAAAGAAGTAGAAACTGCAGTACCGGAATTAGATGTTGGCAAACTTCAAGCCGGAGACATGTTGGACAATCGCTATAAATATATTCGACGCATTGGTAAAGGTGCTTTTGGTACCGTAATTCTGATGGAAGATAGCGCGGTTGGCGAGCAAATTATTCTAAAATTCTTAAACGCTCATATCTCCTCTGATGCTGAGACCATGCAACGTTTTGTACACGAACTAAAATTCTCTAGAAAAATTACTCATCAAAACGTCATTCGAATATTTGACTTTATAAAAATTCAAGGCGTTTTTGCTATCTCAATGGAGTATTTCCCTTCCAAAGAACTAAGTGACGTTATACGAGGTACGCCAATTGATACCAAACGTGCAATTAGAATTGCCATGGACGTATGTGACGGTATGGCCGCGGCACATGAGGTAGGCATTGTACATAGAGACTTGAAACCAGCAAATGTCCTAATCAACAATAAAGACGAAGTAAAAGTCGTGGATTTTGGAGTTGCAGCAGCACAAAGCTCTGGCGATACCGAGTTGACTAAAACGGGCTTTGTAATTGGTTCTCCAAAGTATATGGCCCCGGAACAAATTTTGGGTAAAAAAGTGGATCAGCGTGCTGATGTGTATGCCATGGGCATTATCATGTATGAAATGTTTACAGGTACCGCACCTTATACTAAAGGTGATCATATGGCGGTAATGTATCAACATGTTCAGGGTAGCGCTAAGAAACCACATGAACTTAACACCGATTTAGATCTGGAATTAAGTAAAGTGATTACCAAAGCAATGACCGTGAACCGTGATGATAGATATCAAAGCATGCAAGAAATAAAAGCGGCTATCGCAAATTTCTTATAAATATCTACTTTCTGTTTTAAGTAAACCGCTGTTTAGAAAAGTTACCCGTTTGAATAATTCATTAATCGTATTTAACAAAAATTAAACTAAATACTTGCACCTCAAGCAAGTAGTACTTGATAATAAGCTATGGCAAGAATTGACGCGTTTTTAAAACTAGGGCTACAACAAGGCTGTTCTGATATCCATCTAGCCGTTGGAGTTCCTCCTATGCTCAGAATGAGCGGTGAATTACTACCCATTAAGTTTCGTAACTTAAGTAGTACTGAGCTTGACACCTATATCAATGAAATTCTCACTGAGCTGCAACAAAAAGAGTTTACTCGTGGAAACGATATAGATTTTTCACATGTAACTGAAGATGGAACTCGCTTTAGAGCCAACGTTTTTCGTAAAACGTCAGGAACGGGTGCAGTGTTTAGATATATTCCAACCGAAGTACCCAGTCTTGAAAAATTAAACCTACCACCAATTATTCAAAAACTCACCACCTATCATCAAGGCATGATTCTAGTCACTGGTGCTACCGGTACGGGTAAGTCTACAACTCTGGCAGCAATGATTGATCACATGAATGCGACTCGTGAGATTAATATTCTTACTCTTGAAGATCCAATTGAATTCGTACATCCAAGTAAAAAAGCACAGGTTATGCACCGCGAAGTTGGGACGCATGTACGCAGTTTCTCTGATGGTCTTCGTGCAGCTTTACGTCAAGACCCTGATGTCATTCTTGTTGGTGAAATGCGAGATGAAGAAACCATAAGCTTAGCTATGGAAGCGGCAGAAACCGGACATTTAGTATTAGGCACCATGCACACAACCACAGCTGTCAAAACCATTGACCGTGTAATTGACGCTTTACCCAGTGAAAAGCGTGAGCAAGCAAAGTTATTTTTATCGACCAGTTTAAAGGGGGTTATCAGTCAAGTATTGTGTAAAACCGCCACAGGTCGTGGACGCCAAGCGGCCTTAGAAATAATGGTTCCTAATCGTGCTATTGGTAAGCTCATTCTAGAAGATAAGGTTCATATGATTGGTTCACAACTACAAACAGGTAAAGCTGATGGTATGCAACTTCTTGACCAGCATTTATTAGAACTGGTTACGAATAAAGTCATTGATCCAGATGATGCTTATCTTTATGCCCAAGATAAAAAACAGTTTGAACGTTACGCATCACCAGAAATTATTAACCCAGAATAAAAACCTCTTTCTACTCAGTAAATAATACTTATGTCAGATCATCCAAATAACATTATTGATCACTATCTTAAACTCATGACTGAGCGTGATGGTTCGGATTTGCATTTTTTATCAAAAAATCCTCCACGCACTCGTCGCTACGGCAAACTCATTGATTTAGAACCTAAGGCTCTAGAGCCTATGCATGTTCAAAAGGCTATATATCAAATGATGAAGTCGCGCTCATTAAGTGAATTTGAAAATGATAATCAATGTGACTTTGCCTATGACTTACCTGGCGTTGCTAGATTCAGGGTTAATGCTTTTAGACATTTAAATGGAATGGGCGTAGTAATGCGTGCTATTCCTGAAAAGCCTCTAACTCTAGAACAGCTGCAAACACCTTCTGCAATAAAAAAAATGTGCACTCACAAGCATGGTTTAGTCTTAGTCACTGGAAAAACCGGTTCGGGTAAGTCAACCACCATGGCTGCCATGATTGACCACATAAATCGAACCAAACGTGGTCATGTTCTAACCATTGAAGATCCAGTAGAATTCCAACACGAAAAAATTAAGAGCTTAATCAGTCAACGTGAAGTGAAAGCACATACTAAAAGTTTTGCCTCTGCTTTGCACTCGGCTTTACGTGAAGATCCTGATGTTATTCTGGTTGGCGAAATGCGAGATGCTGAAACCATTGGTATTGCAGTGACTGCGGCTGAAACAGGTATCTTAGTTATGGGCACATTACACACCAATAGCGCCTCTGCCACAGTAGACCGAATCATAAATGTGTTCCCTAGCTCAGAACAAAATCAAATTCGCACCATGCTTTCCACTTCTTTACGCGGGATTATTTCTCAGCAATTACTACCAAGAGCCAGCGGTAAGGGTCGAGTAGCTGCTCTAGAAATTTTAGTAAATAACTCAGCAATTAGTAACATGATTCGCCAAGGAAAAACCGACCAAATCGATAATGCCATGACCAGTGGCAGACGCTTTGGCATGCAAAGTATGGATGGCCATTTAAAAGAATTGGTAGCGGAAGGCATCATAGATGGGCATGAGGCTTATATGAACGCCTTCAATAAACAGAGCTTTTCTCAATTTGCACCTGAAAATAAAGAAGAAAGCTAATTATAAATTTTTTTGAGCTAGTCTAAGCTCAGGAAAACATCAAGCGTCTATGGCATAATAGCGTGATTAAATTCACACTATTTGAAAGACCTAGATGACTGAAAAACAAAGAAAAATCATAGTTACTGCCGCACTCCCCTACGCTAATGGCGATATTCATATGGGGCATATGCTTGAATACATACAAACGGATATTTGGGTGCGATTTCAAAAGCTACGTGGTCACGACTGTCAATTCATGTGGGCCAGTGATGCGCATGGCACCCCCATCATGCTTAGTGCTAAGAAAAAAGGCATTAGCTCGGAAGACTTAATTGCCGATATGCACGCACAGCATCAAGGTGTTTTTGATGATTTTTTAATTGGCTATGATAATTTTCACTCTACACATTCTGATGAAAATGCTGAACTTGTAAGTGATATTTATAATAAGTTAAAAACTAATGGTCACATTATTGAACGTGAAATTGAACAAGCCTATGACGCCGAAGCAAAAATGTTTTTGCCAGATAGGTTTATCAAAGGCACTTGCCCAAAATGCAAAACTCCGGATCAATACGGCGACAGCTGTGAGTCTTGTGGTGCTACTTATAATCCTACCGATTTATTAGATGCGACTTCAGTTGTCACGAACACTACACCAGTGCTCAAAAAAACCAATCATCATTTCTTTGCGCTTTCTCATTTTTCTGACCGACTTCAAGAAATTGTAAACTCGGGCTTGGTGCCGCAAAGCATGGCAAGCAAACTGAAAGAATGGTTTGATGCGGGTTTACAAGATTGGGACATCACTCGCGATGCACCGTACTTTGGGTTTAAAATTCCTGGCACTGAAGATAAATACTTTTATGTCTGGTTAGATGCGCCAATCGGCTATATGGCTAGCCACAAAAACTATGCGGATAAAAACGCTTCTAAGGACTTTCCTGCGGCATGGTTACCTGAAAGCGAATCGGAAATTTATCATTTCATTGGTAAAGACATTGTGTACTTCCATGCCCTCTTCTGGCCGGCGGTTTTAGAAGGTGCTGGTTATAAAGCACCTACCAAAGTACTTCCACATGGCTTTCTAACGGTTGATGGCCAAAAGATGTCAAAATCTCGCGGCACTTTCATTAAAGGCCGTACATACCTAGATCACCTCAAACCAGAATATTTACGTTATTACTTTGCCGCTAAGTTAAATTCCAGCATAGAAGATATCGATTTAAATCTTGAAGACTTTGTACAAAAAGTTAATTCAGATTTGGTTGGAAAATTAGTTAACATCGCGAGTCGTTGTGCTGGCTTTATCCATAAGTTATTTGATGGTGAACTGGCGGCAGAACTTGACGACGCCGATTTGCATGCAGATTTATTGGATTCCTCGGAATTCATAGCACGTAGTTATGAAGAACGTGAATACAGTCGAGGTATGCGAGAAATTATGCGTTTAGCTGATGTCGCAAACCGCTATATCGATGATAAAAAACCCTGGATTTTGGCTAAAGAAATTGCTGATAATCCTGACAAAGCGGCTGAGGTACAAGCTGTGTGTACCCAAGGTATTAATGCCTTTCGTGTGCTAATTCATTATTTAAAACCGGTTTTACCAGAATTATCTACTAATGCCGACGCTTTTCTAAATAATTCAATTAGTCATTGGGACGAAATAAACAGCCCCTTGCTTGCTCATAAAATCAATAAGTTCAAACCTTTACTTAATCGAGTTGAAAGCAAAACTATTGAAGCCATTGTAGAAGCCAGTAAAGAAGATTTACTAGAAGCTACCGCTAATCCTAATAGCAATATTGAAACGCTTGCTGAGGAAATTAATTTTGACGATTTCATTAAAATTGATTTACGTATTGCTCGCATCAGAAAGGCTGAAGCGGTTGAAGGTTCTAAAAAACTTCTAAAACTGACTCTTGACTTAGGCGATCATACACGCACGGTGTTTTCTGGCATTAAAGATGCCTACAAACCTGATGAACTTACCGATCGTTTGACCATTATGGTAGCCAATCTTAAACCACGAAAAATGCGTTTTGGTGTTTCAGAAGGCATGGTGCTTTGTGCCAGTGGTAAAACGGATGGTGATGGCATTTACTTACTGGATGTAGATAGCGGTGCAACCCCAGGTATGCGAATTACCTAAACTAAGGAAACTATAGCTCGACATAATTAACATGACAGAACTCTTTCTCATCATTGTTAGCACAGTCTTAGTTAATAACTTTGTTCTCGTTAAATTCTTAGGCTTGTGTCCGTTTATGGGCGTTTCTCAAAAACTAGAATCGTCCATCGGTATGGCTTTAGCAACTACCTTTGTTCTGACTCTTTCGTCTGTGTGCAGCTACCTGGTTAACACCTACTTTCTTGAACCTTTTGGAATTGAGTTTTTACGCACCTTAAGTTTCATCTTGGTCATTGCTGTAGTTGTGCAATTTACGGAAATGATGGTAAAAAAAACCAGCCCCCTACTGTATAAAATTCTTGGAATCTACTTACCCTTAATTACCACCAATTGTGCCGTTTTAGGCGTAGCACTTCTAAATGTACAAGAAGCGCATAGCTTTGTTCAATCTGTTTTTTACGGCCTTGGTGCAGCGCTGGGTTTTTCTTTGGTTATGATTCTATTTGCCGCCATGCGTGAACGTCTACAAGCTGCCGAAGTGCCAGTAGCTTTTAGAGGAGCGGCAATAGCCTTTATAACGGCTGGCATGATGTCATTAGCCTTTATGGGCTTTACGGGTTTGGTGAAATTTTAGATGACAACAGCGCTTATCATTTTCATCATAGCTGCACTGATTCTTGGAGCGATTTTAGGCTTTGCATCAGTGTATTTTAAGGTTGATGAAAACCCAGTAGTTGAACAAATCAATTCTATACTTCCGCAAACTCAATGCGGACAATGCACCTTTCCTGGATGTAAGCCTTATGCAACGGCTATCGTCAATGGTGAAGCCGACATCAATCAATGCCCTCCAGGTGGAGAAGCAACCATACAAGCTCTTGCTACACTCTTAGGCGTTGAAGCCAAACCACTAAATCCTGAAAATGGAACTGAAGAGAAGGCAACGGTAGCCGTTATTGATGAAGCAACCTGCATAGGTTGTACTCTGTGCATCCAGGCCTGTCCGGTAGATGCCATATTAGGTGCTGCAAAACAGATGCATACGGTAATTGCATCGGAATGTACGGGTTGCGATTTATGTTTACCACCGTGCCCTGTTGATTGTATAGATATGATAGAAGTCGAGACTAGCATACAAAACTGGCGCTGGGATTTACCTCAGCCCGAAAGCGAGTTGGTTTAATGGATATTTTACTCAGAGAAGCGGCCTATCAATTCCCCGGTGGAATTGATTTACCAGCTATGAAGGAAATGTCAACCAATGATCGAATTCGTACAATGCCCATTCCTTCGCAACTCATATTACCCCTTAAACAACATGCTGGGATTATTGCAAAACCCATTGTAAATACGGGTGACTATGTATTAAAAGGTCAATTATTGGCTGAATTACAAGGCCAAATAAGTGCAAATATTCATGCTCCTACTTCAGGGCATATTGTCAGTATTGGGCCTTATCCGGTACCACATGCATCCACACAAGTATCAAATTGTATACGCTTAATACCGGATGGAAATGACGTTTGGATTGAACGACCCGTTACTGCACGACATTATCAAACGCTAAGTAATGAGGAAATTATAAGTATAATTCGTGACTACGGAATTGTGGGCTTAGGTGGTGCCGTTTTTCCTACAGAAGCAAAAGTTAAAACCTCTAGCAATAATATAAATGCCCTAATCATCAATGGCGCAGAGTGTGAACCTTATATTTCATGTGATGACATGTTGATGCGAGAATATGGCGATGACATTATTGAAGGCATCAAAATTTTATTACAATTAACAGGTGCTCCACGCTGTATTTTTGCCATTGAAAACAATAAACCCAGTGCTATCTCAATTATTAGAGAAGCTTTACGTGACGCGGCAGACTTACGCATTGAATTATTTTCTCTGCCAAGCTTATATCCACAAGGTGGTGAAAAACAACTACTGCAAAGCCTGACTAATGAAGAAATTCCAACGAACCAGTTACCTATAGACCTTGGTTATTTAATGCTTAATGTAGGCACGGTTAAAGCAATTCGCGATGCTATTTTAGAGGATCAACCTCTCATTAGTCGGGTGGTAACTGTGACCGGTGACGCGGTAAAACATCCGCAAAATGTGATGGCTCTTATTGGCACACCGCTTATTGAGTTAATCGAATTTTGTGGTGGCTATAAAAACAATTCTTTAAAAGCTCATCAACTTATTATGGGCGGGCCCTTAATGGGTATCAGCCTAATTAGCGATGCGGTCCCTGTGGTAAAAGCCATGAACTGCGTACTAGTCGCCAGCCCAAAAGACACACAACCTGAGCTTGAACCCAAGGCATGCATACGTTGTGGTGAATGTTCTCAAGTTTGTCCTGCCAGTTTATTACCTCAACAATTGTACTGGTACAGTAAAGCGAAGAATTTTATAGAAGCCGAACGTTTTAATCTTTCAGCTTGTATTGAATGTGGAGCTTGCGATTATGTTTGCCCAAGTCATATTCCATTAGTACAATATTTTCGACATGCCAAAGGGGAGATCAAACAACGCCAAGAACAAAAAATCGCTTCTGATATTGCGCGTCAACGCTTTGAATTTAGAGAGCAACGCTTAGAAAAAATTGCAGCCGAACGCGCTGCAAAACTTGCGGCTAAAAAATCCAATATGCAAAATAAGGCTCAAACAAAAAAATCAGCGATTGATGAAATAATGCAACGCGCTAAAAACAAAAAGAATACGGAAGAGAATTAGATATGCATTTCAAAGTACTCTCCTCTCCCTTTTTAAAACCCAAAAACAATGTTACCAAAGTAATGCTGCATGTGTTGTTAGCTCTAGTACCAGCTTTAATTGCTTATATTTGGTATTTTGGCTGGGGAATATTATTTAACCTTATTATTGCATGCCTGAGCGCCATCCTATTTGAAGCCTTGGCTCTGAAAGTTCAAGATAAACCAGTAATTCCTGCCTTATCTGATTTAAGTGCTATCGTAACTGCAGTGCTCCTTGCCTTTGCTCTCCCTCCATTATGCGCGTGGTGGATTACCGTTTTAGGTACTGGTTTTGCAATCTTAGTTGCTAAGCATTTATATGGCGGCCTGGGATACAATATTTTCAACCCAGCAATGGCGGCTTATGTTGTGCTGCTTATTTCATTTCCCAAAGAGATGGTCGTTTGGTTGGCTCCTAGAGGGGTTGATCTTGGCTTAGATTCAGTAACCGTAGCCCAGACCCTTGACTATATCTTCACTGGTACCCTTGGTAACTCCAATTCCCTTGATGCCGTCACCAGCGCCACACCTTTGGACATATTAAAAACCGATCTTGGTGGCATGCAAACCATGCAAGAAATAAAAACTCACCCGCTTTTTGGCTCAATGGGAGGTCACGGTTGGGAATGGATCAATAATTGGCTAGCAATCGGTGGCTTTTATTTGTTAGCGGTAAAAGTCATTCGTTGGCATATACCCGTCGCTGTCTTGGCCAGTTTAATCTGTATTGCAACAGTCTTTAATATTTACGATCCTGGACATTATGCTAAAGCCACTTTCCATGTATTTACCGGTGCCGCTATCTTATGTGCATTCTTCATTGCCACCGACCCAGTGAGTGCGGCAACCAGTATTAAAGGCCGCATAGTTTATGGAATTGGAATTGGCTTACTGATCTATATTATTCGGACTTGGGGCGGTTATCCAGATGCTATCGCTTTTGCGGTTTTACTGATGAATATGTGTGTACCTTTAATCGATTATTATTTTAAACCTGTCGCTTATGGGCAGAAAAAAGCAAACTAATGTCATCAATAAATCCTAAAAACAGTTCAATTAAGCAAGCCATTATCTTAGCTGCTGCTATGTTGGCTGTGTTTTGCTTGATTGCAAGCATGATGATTGCTGTTACCCATCATAAAACTGCACCAATCATTGAAAAAAATCAGCATGAATTTTTGATGCAAAGCCTTGCTGCCGTGATGCCTATTAATAGCTATGATAATGATTTAATTACCGATAGCTACACTGTAAATCATTCATTATTAAGCACAGAAGATGCTGTTGTTTATCTGGCTTTTCAAAATTCAAAGCCTACAGGGGCAATCATTTCAGCCGTCGCTGCGAATGGCTACAATGGTAAAATCAAATTAATTGTTGGAGTAAATTACGCTGGCGAAATTTATGGTGTAAGAGTAGTAGAACACAAAGAAACACCTGGTCTCGGTGACCCTATTGAAATTAAACGTTCTAATTGGATAGAACAATTTTCTGATAAATCTCTTGCACAACCAGAAATACAAAACTGGGCGGTAAAAAAAGACGGTGGTCAGTTTGACCAACTAACTGGAGCAACCATTACTCCACGTGCCGTTGTAGCGGCTGTTAAAAATGCCCTAGTATTTTACCAAGACCAACGTGACATGCTTTTCAATCTTGCTGACGAGAATAAAACCGTGGCCCAGAATAATGAGTGAAAATTCTTTAAGTACTATGCCCCAGAATAAAAAAATATTTCTTGACGGTATTTGGTCAAATAATCCTGGCATAGTCCAGTTACTTGGTCTGTGCCCTCTTCTTGCTGTTAGTGCAACCCTTATTAACGCACTAGGCTTAGGTCTTGCAACACTGTTTGTACTCACTCTTTCAAATCTAGTGGTTTCCAGTATTCGCAATATCATTCGTCAAGAAATACGTATACCCGTATATGTTTTGATTATTGCTTCATTGGTAACCTGCGTTGAATTAGTCATGAATGCCTACACACATGAACTGTATGTAGCACTGGGTATTTTTATTCCTTTAATCGTTACTAACTGTGCCATCATTGGTCGGGCTGAAGCATTTGCGTCAAAAAATAACCCACTTAGAGCGGCTCTGGATGGTTTTAGCATGGGACTGGGGTTTTGTTTAGTACTGGTTGTTTTAGGTGGTTTGCGTGAACTCATTGGACAAGGCAGTTTATTACGTGGAGCGGAAATGTTATTTGGCAATCAAGCTGCACATTGGACCATACAATTTTTCCCTCAAGAGAATGGTTTATTGTTGGCCATCCTTCCTCCAGGCGCTTTTTTCTTTTTAGGTTTTTTAATTGCAATAAAAAACTCAATAGACAGTAAGTATGCACACAGAGCAAAAAATATAAGTCTTAAACACCCAACACCTGAGCTAGTAAGTGAAACATCGACATGAATAAAACTAAACGAACCGAAATTTTTAGTCGCTGGAAAGCTCAAAACCCTAAACCAGAAACTGAATTGAATTACTCTTCGCCTTTCGAATTATTAATTGCGGTTATATTATCCGCCCAGGCAACTGATGTAGGAGTCAATAAAGCCACTGATAAATTATTCCCTGTTGCCAATACTGCTGAAGCGATTTATAAACTGGGCTTACCTAAACTAAAATCCTACGTAAAAACAATTGGTCTATACAACTCCAAAGCCAAAAACGTTATTGCAACCTGCAAAATTCTAATGGACCAATATGATGGCCAGATTCCACAAACGCGTGAAGAACTCGTGGCTCTTCCCGGAGTTGGCAGAAAAACCGCAAATGTCGTGTTAAATACGGCCTTTGGGGAACCGACAATGGCTGTAGACACTCATATATTTAGAGTTGGTAATCGCACTGGCATTGGTCCAGGCAAAGACGTGCTTGAGGTTGAAAAACGGCTGGTTAAGCTTATTCCAGAGGAGTTTTTAGTTGATGCACACCATTGGATGATTTTACATGGTCGTTATGTCTGTAAAGCCCGTACGCCTGATTGCCCAAACTGCTTAATCAACGATTTATGCGAATATCGCAAAAAAACCAAGGCTTAAGGCCAAGTTTCTGAAATAATCTAAGTATGACCACGGTCTGCTAATGCAAGAGAAAATAAACTATGTTTTATGGTGACCAACGCGACCAAACCCGGCAATTTTTTTTCACTGTATGGGGAAAAATGCAGGCTAAAGCGCCTCTGCTGCCTCTAGAGGCGCAGATTGCTAGTGTGCTTGATTGGCACCCTGAATATCATGACCTATTATCTCAAGACAATAACCTTGAAACCAATTACACCATTGAGAAAGGTCAGAGCAACCCATTTTTACACATGGGTATGCATTTAGCCTTAAGAGAACAACTTAGTACCAATAGACCACTTGGCTTACAAGCGATTCATCAAATGTATTGCCAGGCCTTAGATGATGAACATGAAGCTGAGCATTTAATGATTGAGACATTGGGCGAAATACTATGGGAAGCACAACGCAATCATCAAGCTCCCAATGAGCAACGATATTTACAATTACTCAAAGAGCGTCTACCTAATAAATTTAAGCGAGCATAAATTATGAATATTCCAAGCAAAAATTCTTATCCCGTAAGTGGTACAGGTTTAGGTTTACGCCGTGAAATGAGCTCAGTTCTAACAGAACAAGCTGAAGCTTTATTTGACTCCGGACGTTTATCTTTTTTTGAAGTGGCTCCAGAAAATTGGATGGGTGCTGGTGGTCGTTTGAAAAAGCAATTCAGAGCTTTTACCGAACGTTACCCATTTGTAACACATGGCCTATCCTTATCCATTGGCAGCCCGGCTCCTTTGGATGAAGAGTTTGTTAAAAATATCAAAGTTTTTTTAGATGAGCACGATATCAAATTCTATACCGAGCACCTCAGCTATTGCAGTGATAATGGTCATCTATACGATTTAATGCCAATACCATTCACTCAAGAAGCAGTGACTTATTTAGCCGATCGAATCAAACGGGTGCAAGATATATTAGAGCGTAGAATTGCCGTTGAAAATATTTCCTATTATGCGGCTCCTGGTCAAGAAATAGCTGAAACCGATTTCATTAATGCCATTCTTGAAGAAGCGGACTGTGATCTATTATTAGATGTAAACAATATTATTGTAAACAGCATTAATCATAAATACGATGCAGAAAAATTCCTATACAGCATGCCAAAAGAACGCGTTGTGTATTTTCATGTTGCTGGGCATTATGTTGAAGCTGAAGATTTACGTGTAGATACGCACGGCTCAGATGTTTCGAAAGAAGTTTGGGACTTGCTCGATAAAGCTTATGATCATTTTGGGGCGGTACCCACTCTATTAGAAAGGGACTTTAATATTCCACCTCTGCCTGTTTTAATGCAAGAAGTGGATAAAGTACGCGAGATGCAAGAGTCTAGACAGTCTAAAATCATTCAAGCCGCTTAAACTATTATGACCAAACCCAATTTCAAAGACATCCAATACGCGTTTGCAAAGCACTTACGGGATCCAGATAACAGTAATGAGTTTCAGGATATCGAGGACAGACGCTTAAAAATTTACCGCGAATTATTTTTTGGCAATATGAAAAGCCTAGTGTCTCAAACTTTTCCGGTATTAAAAAAATTCTATACTGAAGATCAATGGGATCAGACGATACGTAGCTTTATGATAAAGCATGAATCAACAACACCTCTATTCTTAGAAGTGTCTTCTGAATTTATAGAATACTTACAGACAAATCATGTGCCAACTGAGTTCGATCCACCCTTCATGCTTGAATTAGCTCATTATGAATGGGTTGAACTTGCAATTTCTGTGATGGACGCAGACATCGATGAAACTACTATTGATGAAAATGGTAGCCTCACAGAACAAATACCATTTCTTTCTCCTTTCATCACTTCCTTAGCTTACTCGTACCCTGTACATGAAATAAAACCAGGCTATGACCCAAACACAAAACCAGACCAAGCTACCTTCTTACTGGTTTATAGAAACAAACAAGATAATGTTGAGTTTATGCTTTTAAATGCGGTTTCAGCTCGTCTGATAGCTCTACTTCAAGAAGATTCTGCAAAAACTGGAAATCAGTTAATTGAGCAAATTGTCGAAGAACTCCAACACCCTAATCCGCAAGCAGTCATTCAAGGTGGCATCGCTTTGCTTGAACAATTCAAGAGTAAAGATATTATCTTAGGAACTTATAAATCATAGTGTGTGTAATATTTTAAGCCAGCTGAGGGTTAATGCTACATAGCTTTTATTAAACGGGAGAGAAAAATGCAAGCTTTACTTGGTCTTTATGACTCAATAACTAAAAAACTCAAGGACGCCAATGACTATTTGTGGCCTCTATTGCTTCGAGTGATTTTATTTTGGGAATTTTTTGAAGCAGGAAAACAAAAACTGAATGGTAGCAACTGGTTTGCAGGTATTCAAGAAAACTTTCCAATACCATTTAGTTGGTTAAGTGCAGACATTAATTGGCTAGCAGCTACTTGGGGTGAGTTAATCTTATCAGTAATGCTTTTACTTGGCTTATTTACGCGCTTCGCTGCTATTTCACTTATTGTGATTACTGGTGTAGCTACTGCAGCTGTGCATTGGCCGGAAAGCTTTGGAAGTATTTCTGAACTATGGAATGGTTATGCTATTAGTAATAAAGGAGCAGGCAATTTCAAATTACCTTTACTCTTTATATTAATGCTCTTACCTCTTGTGTTTCACGGTGGTGGAAAATTAAGTCTGGATACGCTTTTACTGAAATTAAGCAAGCGTGATATCACAAGCACAGGCGAACCTAATGTTGCGGTCAGTTTAGCTTTAGTTTCACTGGTCAGTGCAATCGCTTTGATTTGGGTTTTACCAAAAACAGGAATTAGCTTAGCAGTCATTGCTTTAGTATTATTTCTAGTGGGTCGAAACAAAAATTAAGCCCTGTCGGCAAGTTGATTTAAGAAGAGAATACCGTCACTTTTGACGGTATTCTTTTCTTTTAAGTTTTAAAAACTACTTATATTCATTTTTGATATTCAAAAATATAAAATTATCTCAAGGCATCATAATATTTGTCTCAGGACATTTGTTTTTTACAGAATTATATTGAGCTCACAAAATTCAATTGCTATCTGGCAAAAGATTAGTTAATTAGCTAATAAAAAGCATATAAATATATAAATTTCACAATTATTTGATGCATATTACTAAGCAAAATGCTATTGTCTTGTCATGGAATCCAATCGTATAGAATTAGCGGCATCTGAGATACTTTTTAAAGAAGGTGACAAGCCTGACAATGCCTATTTAATTGAAAGTGGTGAAATAGAAGTCAGCTCATCTAAAAATGGAAACTTCTTGGTTTTAGGGATATTAACTAGTGGCGACATACTAGGTGAAATGGCCATTATTGATCAGTCAGTCC
>CALHVH010000160.1 GCA_938039225.1 uncultured Gammaproteobacteria bacterium | reverse complement strand
ATTAGCTGTTAAGTAGTCAGAAGCGTCTTTGGCTTTAGCAATACCATAACCAAAATCAACATCACGTCCTGCAGGACCAATATCTTGTGCACTAGCTTTCAATGCTGCACGGATTTCTTCACCAGTACAATCAGGATGGTTAGACCATAATAAAGCTGCTGTACCAGCAACGGTTGGCGTTGCCATTGATGTACCAGAGAATACGGCGTAATCACCTGAGCCACTTTCAATAGTTGCAGTTGATGCACCAACAATAGTTGAACGGTCAGCTAAGGCGGCACCTACAGTTGGAATGCTAGTAGTTACACCGCTTATATCCATATTGACAGCGCCATCTGCAGCATCGTTATTAATAACAACTGCACCAACACCGCCAGAAGCTCCACAGTTATTGATTTTATCTGCAAACGAAATGTTGCCACGGTCGATAATACAAACTTTGCCGTTTGCTCCAGAATCAGTAGCTTCAGCAGTACCCATGAAATATGTGCTTGCAGTTACATTACCGGTGTTTGATGTTGATGCTGTTGAAACGCTGGTACCATCAACAGTTAAGGATGCTGAAGAACCTGTGCCTGATGGCACGGTAGATAAAACAGCTTCACCACCAGCAACAATTTCTACACAAATTCTTTCATTGGTTACTGTTCTACGCTTTTTACCACGACCGGTAGTTACATCACAAGAAGGGAATTGAGAAGCTGCATATTTAGCGTCGTCTTTATTCACACCGCCAACCATCATTGAAGCTTCATAACCCGCCGGATATGAACGAGTCGTATTACCATCGTTACCTGCAGCTACTAATACTAAGCCACCATTGTCAACAAAGTTTTGTATGGCGTTCTCTTCGGTAGAATTTGCACCGCCACCACCAAGCGACATGTTAATGATATTAGCACCAGCTGCACCGCATAAATTTACCGCTTTCGCTAAATCTGAAGAATAGCCATAGCCTGCATCATTGAATACTTTAATGATGTGCATTGGCACACCAGGAGCTACACCAATGATTCCAAAGCCATTGTCAACTGCACCGATAGTTCCAGCTACATGAGTACCATGGGCGCCACCATCACGAAACCAATCACCGGTTCCCGAATCGTTGTCACCGGTAATTACATTGAAGTCAAAATCATTATTGGTGCCACCAGTTTCACCTTGTAACTGAGCCAATCCAGAGTCTATTACACAGACCTTTTGACCTGGCTGCAAAGTTAATAAATCACCTTGCACTTGAGAATAGTTATACGGTGTAACTTGAACACTGTTTGGGTTACCTGGACTATCACTCCAACCCATTGGAAAACGCTTGGAATCTGCTTCAATATTTTTGAAGCCTTTTTTTCCACGCATGGCAGACTTGCCATTTTCATCAAGGTCTACTGCAAACCAACCATTACCATCTACTAATACCTGATGACCCTTTTTTAGTCCATTATCATTGGCGTCATGATGAACGATCACACGTTCTGCATATGCAGAACTGCCTAGTGCGATTAAGGTTGCTGCGCACAATGTTTTTAGCATTACTTTATTCTTTTTCAATGTTTTCCCCTTAGTAACAATTAAGAATTTTTCTTTCTTAATTTAATAAAATTAACGCATCTTTGTAGCAGACATATATGGTTATTAAAAGCTTGGGTTTTACATAATGTAAAATTCTTTAAGTTTCATATGCAACTTATATTTATAAACAAATAAATAATAACTATAAGTAATTGTTATAAAAGAGAAATATTTAAATTTTTGAATATATATAAATTTTTTATCAAATAAAACAGTATGTTAAAGAATGCTACGCATTGTTTCTTTTGTAACCACAAGCAAAAGCATGCGCTAGGAACTTAGTTTTTACTTAGGTCTGAGTATGGAAAATAGATTTTTGTTTGTACATTTGTTTGTCGGCAGCATCTATCCATTCTTCTACAGTGTTAATCGAAAAATCTGCTTCGGCAATGCCTGCTGAATAGCTTAAGGTAATACTGAGATCTTTATTGATGATTGTAGTAAATTCTTGTTGTTCTTTTTGTAAAAATAATTCACTATTTGCAGCAGTTGTGGCTGGGAACAACAAGATAAACTCATCCCCTCCCAAACGCCCAATGGAATCAGTTTGGCGAATGCGTTTTTGCATGTGCTTAACAAATTCTTTTAACACCAAGTCGCCAGCATGATGTCCGTACTCATCATTCACTTGTTTAAAATTATTTAAATCAATAAATAGTAAGCTGCTTGGTATTTCATAACGTGTGAATTGATAAAAGGCATTTGAAATATAAACTAAGACTGCCGTTCGGTTAAAACAAGAAGTTAAGGTATCAAATTGATTAAGACGTGTAACTTCCTCATAGGATGCTTGCAATTGTTGATTGAGATTTTCTAGCTTGGCTGTACGTATTACACTGTTAGTAATATCTTGATGAGTGCCTAATAAGAACGATGCCTTTCCATCTCGATCACGCAAGATGACACCAGTGGATTCTAGATAGCGTATTTTTTTTTCGGGTGTAATTATTCTGAAATTATTTTTCCATCGATCACTGTTGTTTAATTGTTTTATTGCAAGCTGAACACTTTTAGAATCATCGGGATGAACGTATTGCAGAAGTTTTGTAGCGTCATCTCCATAAGCTTCTTCTTTAGTGACATGCCAAGTATCTAAAAAGGCATTATTTACGAAGTGCATCTTTTTGCCGTCTATATCGCTTAACCACACGGTTGCAGGTATGCTTTCGGCGATAGCTTCAAACAATTGCCGACTCATGGTAGGGTGGTCAATGTCATTTATGTGTTCGGAAACATCTTCTATTACGGCGATAATATATTGAGTATTATTCTCGGAGTCAGGCATTACACTCATGCTTAAGCGTACCCAAGTGTGATCTCCATTATTATTAAAGCAGCGTATTTGATGCACAGCTTTAGGGATGTTTCCTGAGAGTAGGTTCTTAATGGCCTTATTTATTTCATCAGTTTCACTAGGGTGAACAATTTCGGTTAGTAATAAGGTTTTAAAACTGGCTTCTGAATACCCAAGTAATTTTTCTAGAGCGGGATTACTTAATAAAAAGCGTCCTTTACAGTCTAAGTAAGCCATACCAACAGCTGCGTATTTAAACGCCCCCGTATTTTGTATTTCAATATTTGTTAATTCTTCTTGCAAACTAAAACCATTAATTTTTTTATTTACATATTACCAAGGAATAAGGTTTCCATCATAGTTATAGAAATGCCCATTTTTGCTTGCGTTAACTTGTTCTAATACTTCCGATAAGCCTTTTACACTGGTTTGAGTATTGATTAATGCATTTTGACCACCCATATCGGTTTGTACCCAACCTGGATGTAAAAGGACGGTCGTAATTCCTAAACCCGCGTGGTCAAGAGCAAAGCTTTTAGTTGCGGCATTGAGTGCTGCTTTTGATGAGCGGTAAATACTTGCTCCACCAGAACCGTTGTCAGTGATACTGCCCATTTTTGAGCTCATATTGGCAATTACGCCATGAGGACTTAGGGCAAGATTCTTGCTTAATGCTCTACCAATGAGAATAGGAGCCATCACATTGACTTCAAAAACCTGTGACCACAAAGCCTTATCCAGTTGAGATTCATTCTGTTTAGGGCCATAGATTCCAGCATTATTTACAAGCAAATCAATAACTTGTCCATTAAATGCAAGTTTTAAGGCTTCGATTTGTTTATTGTCTGTTACGTCCAGAGTGTGAATTTCCACGCTGGGACAGGATGCCTCCAAAGAGTGAAGCTCATTGGCATGCTCTGGTACTCTGCAGCAAGCAATCACACGTTTTGCAAGCCCAGAATAATGTTTTACAAATGCTAAGCCAATTCCACGATTGGCTCCTGTGATTAAGACCGTTTCAAAACGAGACATAGTTTTCCAAGGTTATGTATGTAATATAACCAATTAAGCCTGTTTATCAGAAATAATGCAAGTTTTTAAAACAGCGAATTTTATGGTTTAAGTTATACTACTGCTTTGATTTGGCGTGATTATTTTATATATGCTTTATAAATTTCTAACAGTTTTGTTTGTATTACTCTTGGTGGTGATGGTTATGTTCTTTTTACGTGGTAAAGCTTCCAAAAAGGGTAAGCCACCCGGCATCGTTAATGGTAAGTTGGCAAAATGTTCGCGTAAGCCAAATGCAGTATGTAGCGAATATATCAGTGATACATCACATTACATTGAACCCATTGATGTGAGCAAGGTAAATATGGGCCAACATTTTTATAAAGTGATACAAGCCATTGAGGCCAATGGCGGGGAAATTGTTACTAAAAACGATCATTATGTTGCCGCGATATTTACCAGTACGATTTTTAAATTTGTAGATGATGTTGAAGCTCGGTTAGATAAAGAAGAAGGCGTAATTCATTTACGTTCTGCTTCGCGCGAGGGCTATAGTGACTTAGGGGTTAATGCTAAGCGTATAGCTGCAATTAAAGCCTCATATGCATAATTAAAAACATCACGTCATCTACATAGACCAGAATAATTCATTAAGGAGATAGTTTTTGCTCGTTTATTCATTTAAAAGATTACTCAGTGCTCTACCAACCCTGTTTATCATGATTGCAGTTGCTTTTTTCATGATACGTGTAGCGCCTGGTGGACCCTTCGATACCGAAAAAAATCTTCCGCCCGAAATCGAAGCCAATTTAATGAAGGCTTATAACCTTGATAAACCTACACATGAACAGTTTTGGGATTACCTGACCAATCTGGCTAAAGGTGATTTCGGACCATCCTTTCAATACAAGGATTACACTGTTACGGAATTAATAAAAACGGGTTTTCCGGTGTCAATAAAATTAGGTTTAAGTGCCATGATTTTGGCACTGTTCTTTGGTGTTTTAGCCGGAACGATTGCTGCGGTTAAACAAAATACTCACACTGATCATGCCACGATGTTTTTTGCCATGACGGGAATCTCCATTCCCAATTTTGTAATGGCGCCCATATTAATTCTAATTTTTGCGGTATTTTTAAAATGGTTGCCAGCAGGAGGTTGGGGTCCAGTGGGTTCTTTGAAACATATGGTACTTCCGGTTATTGCATTAGCACTTCCTCAAATCGCTTATATTTCCCGTCTAACCCGAGGCAGTATGGTTGAAGTCTTAAGAAGTAATTTCATTCGAACGGCACGGGCTAAAGGACTCTCAGAAAAAGAGGTTATTTTTAAACATGCTTTAAAGCCAGCGTTATTGCCTGTGGTTTCATATTTAGGGCCTGCAACGGCTGCTATTCTTACTGGCTCTGTAGTTATTGAGCAAATTTTTGGTGTGCCTGGTCTGGGTCGTTATTTTGTACAAGGGGCTTTGAACCGGGATTACACCTTGGTTGTTGGTGTGATAGTTTTTTATGGTGCTTTAATTATTTTGTTTAACTTTTTGGTTGATTTGATTTATGGGTTGTTAGATCCCAAAGTGAGGTATGCATGAGCACTCAGTTAATGGACGAACAAGCCAGAAAGTTACTTGAGCTTGCTGCACAGCAAACCGAAGTTAAGGGTCGTAGTTTATGGTCTGATGCTTGGTCACGTTTATTGAGAAATAAAGCGGCAATGACTAGCATTATTATTTTGGCTTTAATGACCTTTGCAGTAATTTTTGGGCCCTTAATCATTAAAGCAATTTATGGTTTCACCTTTGATTATGCCGATTGGAATCAAATTTCAGCTGCACCTAGTATAGCAAGTGGGCATTTGTTTGGGACGGACGCCATTGGACGAGATCTTTTTGTGCGTACTCTTTACGGAGGTCGAATTTCCTTATTAGTAGGTGTTGTAGCTACTTTGGTTTCATTGGCAATTGGTATTACTTACGGTGCGACCTCTGGGTTTTTAGGCGGGCGAGCCGATAACCTAATGATGCGAATTGTCGATATTCTTTATACCGTACCGTTTATATTTTTAGTTATTCTTTTGATGGTATTTTTTGGAAGAAATATCGTCTTAATTTTTGTAGCCATTGGAGCAATTTCTTGGTTAGATATGGCACGTATTGTACGAGGACAAACCTTAAGTTTAAAGGGTAAGGAATTTATTGAAGCTTCTCGTGCCATTGGAGTATCAACACCAGCGATTATTCGTAGACATATTATTCCAAACCTCTTAGGCATCGTTGTGGTTTATATCACTTTAACTATTCCAAGAGTAATCTTAGTGGAATCTTTTTTAAGCTTTTTAGGTTTAGGTGTGCAAGAGCCAGCTACTTCTTGGGGCGCTTTGGTGAATGAAGGCGCTCAAGAAATGGAAAGTGCACCCTGGATGTTAATCTTTCCGGGTGTATTTCTAGCACTTACCTTATTTTGTTTTAATTTTATTGGTGATGGTTTGCGTGATGCACTCGATCCTAAAGATCGCTAGGAGTAGATGATGACTGAAACAAATACTCCTTTATTAAAAGTTGAAAACTTACAAGTTGAATTTGAAACCGGCGACGGAATTGTGCGTGCGGTTAATAATTTAAATTTTGAACTTAATCAAGGCGACGTGCTGGGTATCGTAGGTGAGTCGGGTTCTGGTAAAAGCCAAACGGTATTGAGC
>CALHVH010000159.1 GCA_938039225.1 uncultured Gammaproteobacteria bacterium | reverse complement strand
TGTATTGAGCTTGATAAAGTCATTGTTAAGGGCAAAGGCCAAGCTACTACTATCTATGAGCCCATAGGCTTGGTCGCTAATATGACACAAGAACAAGCTATAATGATAGAGAAACAAGCTTTAGCTTTAGCGGCCTATCGTGATAGAAACTGGGCTGAGTCAATTCGTTTATTCCAAGAATTAAAGAATCAATTTCCTGAAAAAGCTTTATTTGAGATCTTTTTGCAGCGTTTGGAGGCTCTTTTAGAAAAACCGCGTGATGAGCCGTGGGACGGCGTTTATAAATTTACTCAGAAATAATGTCGAAAGTAAGCCAAAAACCTGTACTTGGCTTGAATTTTTAAGGTTCAACCCAATCTAAGCTTTATCAATATGAATCAACGATTTAACGTATAAGTTATTTAATGAATACTCAATATATTACTTTAAACCAAGACCCCAACTCTCCTGAGGATTCTCAAGGTGATCATGGTACTGCAATTTTGGTTGCACCTAGTAAGCCAAAAACAAAAAAACCTCCAATGTTTAAGGTTATTTTATTAAATGACGATTACACACCTATGGAGTTCGTCGTACAAGTACTAGAATCGTTTTTTAATAAAGATGCAATTACGTCAACCCGCATCATGCTTGAAGTGCATACAAAAGGTAAAGGTGTTTGTGGTATCTATCCACATGACATAGCCAACACCAAAGTAATGCAAGTTAATCAGTATGCACGCCAAAATCAACATCCATTAATGTGTGATTTAGAACCAGCTGATTAATTATCAAATGCTGTTATAGAGAGAATAATTATGTTTAGTAAAGAGTTAGAGTTTTGTTTAAATTCAGCATTTGATAATGCTCGTGAAGAACGGCATGAGTTTATTACGGTTGAGCATTTGTTATTGCATTTATTGGTGTCACCCTTAACCATAGAAATATTAAAAGCCTGTGATGCAAATGTTGAATCTATTCAAATTAGTTTAGAAGAATATTTAGATGAGACTACACCTCGAATCCCACCTGAAGTAGAGCAAGATGTCCAGCAAACCCTGGGCTTTCAACGTGTTTTACAACGAGCGGTTTATCATGTGCAATCTGGCGGCAAAAAAACCGTCACGCCAGCAAATGTTTTAGTATCTGTATTTGGAGAAAAACAAACACATGCTGTTGATATTTTAGAAGCGCATGGAGTAACTCGTTTAGATGTTATTCAGTATCTCTCGCACGGAATCACCAAATCACCCGATGAAGATTTTGCTAATGTAGAAGAGAGCGATGGTCAGGCTGCTGATGAAGAAGAAGCTCAACAAACACCCTTACAAAAATTTACTCGTAATCTTAATGAAATGGCACGAGATGGAAAAATTGATCCCATCATTGGTCGTGATGTTGAGTTACAACGCACTATGGAGATACTGTGTCGTCGCAGGAAAAATAATCCACTTTTTGTTGGCGAAGCCGGAGTTGGTAAAACGGCATTAGCCGAAGGCTTGGCATTACGTATTGTGAATGGTGAAGTTCCAGACATCATCAGTGATTGTGTTATCTATTCACTTGATTTAGGCGATTTAATTGCCGGCACAAAATACCGTGGCGATTTTGAAAAACGTCTCAAAGGGGTGTTAAAAGGTTTAGAAGATATTCCTAAAGCCGTTTTGTTTATTGATGAAATTCATACCATTATCGGTGCTGGTGCAACTTCAGGTGGCACTATGGATGCGTCTAACCTGATTAAACCAGTTTTAGCAAATGGTATGTTACGTTGTATTGGTTCAACAACTTATCAAGAGTATCGCGGTATTTTTGAAAAAGATAAAGCACTCGCACGACGTTTCCGTAAGGTGGATGTTCCAGAGCCAAGTATTGATGAAACGGTGGAAATTTTAAAAGGCTTACGTGATAAGTTTGAAGAGCATCATGGCGTTTATTATCCAGATGATGTTTTACAATCAGCAGCTGAGTTGTCTGCAAAATATATTAATGAAAGGTTCCTACCGGATAAAGCAATAGATATTATTGATGAGGTTGGAGCCGGTATTCATCTACATGCAAAAGATAATCAGCAGAGTGTTGTAACAGTAGAAGATATTGAAAACACGATTGCGAAAATTGCTCGTATTCCAGCTAAAAACGTATCGAGCTCTGATAAAGATGTATTGCGTAATTTAGAACGCAATCTTAAGTTTACTATTTTTGGTCAAGATCAAGCAGTTGAAACGTTAGCCTCAGCTATTAAGCTAGCTCGCAGTGGTTTACGAGAAGACAGTAAACCGGTTGGTTCATATTTGTTTGCTGGCCCTACTGGCGTAGGTAAAACCGAAGTGACTAAGCAACTTGCAAGCATCTTAGGCATAGAGTTGGTTAGGTTTGATATGTCGGAATATATGGAGCGTCATACGGTGTCACGCTTAATTGGTGCGCCTCCTGGATATGTGGGTTATGACCAAGGTGGTTTATTAACAGAAGCCGTTAATAAAAATCCTCATTGTGTTTTACTTTTGGATGAAATTGAAAAAGCGCACCCAGATGTATTCAATTTGTTATTGCAAGTTATGGATCACGGCACACTAACCGATAATAACGGTCGAGTTGCCGATTTCAGAAATGTAATAATTATCATGACGTCTAATGCTGGTGCTGTGGATATGTCGCGTAAGTCAATTGGATTTACCCAACAAGATCACACCAGTGACGGTGGTGAAGCGATTAAGAAAACCTTTTCACCAGAATTTAGAAACCGTTTAGATGCCGTTATCATGTTTAATAGCTTAAAAGTAGATGTGATTAAACGAGTAGTGGACAAATTAATTGTAGAACTTGAGTCTCAACTTGAAGATAAAGGTATTACTATTGAAGCGAATGCGGACGCCTTGGCTTGGTTAGCAGAACATGGTTTTGATCCTAAAATGGGAGCAAGACCAATGGCAAGGTTAATTCAAGAAAAAATTAAGCGTCCACTTGCCGAAGAATTACTCTTTGGACAATTACAGCATGGTGGTCATGTTGCGATTGGTATTAAAGATGGTGAAATTGGTTTCAATATTGAACCAAGAGAATTATCTGAAGATGAGCCTGATAAACCAGAAGAGGCTACGGTTAGGTGATTTTCGAAACCCTAAATTAGTTTCGGCTTTCTCGTGAACGACTATAGGGATATAGGAGGTAGAGTGACGCAGGAAGCCAAAACCGAG
>CALHVH010000158.1 GCA_938039225.1 uncultured Gammaproteobacteria bacterium | reverse complement strand
GCACGTATGAGTCCTGAAGATCATTCCAAAGTAAATATAAACGTAGTCAATGAAATTACGCCTGATGTACAGCCAATTGTAAGTTTAGGAAAAAGTGTTGTATTAGGTGATGTGTTCTTTGATTTAGATAAGGCGATTGTGAAGCCTGAATATTATCCTCTATTGGAATCTATTGCGCGCAGAGTTTTGGAATCAGGTGGTGGTGTAATTAATGTAACCGGCCATACTGATAAACGTGCAAGTAATGCTTACAACCAAGCCTTAAGTGAGCGTCGTGCAAGAGCAGTGAATGCTGTATTAAAAGACTACATAGATAAAGAAAAAATGAAAAAAATTAAGCTCCACTATCAAGGTGATTTAGTTCCAAATGTTTCAGGCAGTAGCGATGGAGGTGTGAAATGAATTCGTATAAGTTAAGAAAACTTGGATGCATCGCATTAATTGCTTTGGGCACATCGTTTGGTGCTAGTTTAAACCTATTTGCTCAAGAAAGTGAAGTTGAAGCGAGCTCTCAGCCAGTTGTGTCTGAACAAACGCTAGCGGCAGAAAACTGTTCATTACAGGATTGCAAGACCGATGAGGGCTATGTAATTCGTGTCATAGGTGCTGGTGAAAACGTCTTGCGAAATGCGGCTGATACAGAAAAAGCTCATGCAGAGAATAGACGTGTTGAAATAACTGGCGAAATTCAGTCTGAAGAGATTCCTGCTGTTAAAGCTAAAGATCCTGCAAGCGCTGAAATATCAGGACGCTTTGTAGTCTACTTGAAAAACGGTGGTGTCTTGTGGGCCACTGAAGACCCTGCAAACCTAGATCCTCGTCTAGGATTTACTGGGCCAAGTCGAGTTAAATTTGAAAATGGAGCTCTACAAGATTCAATAAGCGTGCGTTATTTTACAAACTATAGTGCCTTTATTGATAAGTTAGAGATGGTTCTTTATAAAGAAAATGATGTTGATCTTGTAAGACCATTTGTATTAACGGATTTACCGGTTACCGCTGTGAATACTTTTGATTGGTCCGGTACTTTTCCAAAGCAATGGAATTTACGTCAGGGCGATACGGTTCAGTATCAACTTAGAGCTTATGGTGCAAATGGTGCCGTTGATGAAACAAGTCCTAAACGAATGCAGTTACTAAGCACAGCTGAATTTAACTCGAATGCAACAACTGTAGATACCCAGTTGTCAGGTGAGGTTCAAGAGCGTGTTCAAGCGGATGAATTGGATGCGATTGCTGAAGAAGAAAATCAACTAGGTCAGGTATTAGGCCAATCGGATTTACAACAACAAAATATTGCTTTTAGAGGGTCGCGCGTTAGAGTTATTGGTCAAGATATACCTTACGGTACAACTCTTACAATTAATGGGCAAAGTTACCCGGTAGATGTTGAAAGAAAATTTGCAGCTGAGTATTTATTACCAGTTGGTAAGCATAGTTTTGATGTGGAATTATCAGAAGCAGGAACTACTGTTTCAGAGCATGAATTAAATGTAGATGTAACCGGTAAATATCTATTTATGGTTGCCTTAGCGGATTTGACCGCTTCCCAGAATGATATTTCAGGTAGTGTAGAGCCTTTGTCAGCAAACGATTTATACCAAGATGATTTTCTAATTGATGGTCGTCTTGCCTTTTATTTAAAAGGTAAGGTGAAAGGTAAGTATCTAATTACTGCTCAAGCCGATACACAAGAGAGAGAGCTTAGCGATTTATTTGATAATTTCTTAGATAAAGATCCACAAGACGTATTTAGACGTTTAGATCCTGATCAATATTATTTGGTATACGGTGATGATTCTTATACATTCCGTGATGTTGATACACAAGGTAGACTGTATGTAAGAGTTGATTGGGATAAGTCTCAAGCCTTATGGGGGAATTACAATACGGGTATTAGTGCTAGCGAGCATAACCAGTACAACCGTAGTTTGTATGGTGCTGCTTTAAATTGGAGAAGTTTACAAACGAATTCAACTGGTGACGCAAAAACTCGTGTCAGAACTTTTATTTCTGAAGCGCAAACGGCCTATGCACATAATGAGTATATAGGTACAGGCGGTAGCTTATATTATTTACGCGATACAGATATTTTACCGGGCTCTGAAAAAGTTGTAATTGAGGTAAGGGATAGAGACAGTACACGAGTAATTAGCTCAACAACATTACAACGCGATGTGGATTATGAGATTGATGAATTTCAAGGTCGTATTATTCTTGCAAGACCTTTAGAGCAACTTAGTCGAGATAGTCTAACTAGCATTGTGCGTGATCAAGCTTTCGATGGAAATAATCACTTCTTGTTAGTTGATTATGAATATAGACCGGATGGTTTTGATGCGGATAAAGTTACAGTAGGTGGTCGAGGCAAACATTGGGTTGGCGATCATATAGCCTTAGGTGCGACTTATGTTGATGAAAATCGAGCAGGTGATGATTATCAATTGAAAGGTGCGGATGTAACGCTGCAGGCAGGAAAAGGTACATATTTACGTGTTGAGCAAATGGAGTCTAATGCAGCACAAGCACCAGTATTTTATTCGGATAACGGTGGATTAAACTTTGGAGCCAATAATTCCCAAACTAATTTAGGTGATTTTGATAACACTGGTGCTTTTCGTGAAGGAAGTGCCACATCGATTGAAGCACGTGCAAACTTTAATGAATTGGGTTGGACACAGGCTAACATCACAGCGGGTGCTTGGTCTCGTGATACAGATGCAGGTTTTTCAGTGGCACGTAGAGATTTAGGTGTTGACACAAAAGAAACCGGTGCTGAGATTTCTGCAGAGTTTGCAAATAATCTTAGTGTCTACGCCAAAACCAGTGATGCAGAACAAGAAGGGCAAAGACGCTTGCAACAAAACTCACTACAACTGTCTTATGATCTCACAAAATCTAATATCACCGCAGAAATTAGAGATGTGACAGAGCAGATTGGTTTAACACCTGAAGTAAGTGGGACTCTGGCAGCTTTACAATATAGGCAGCGTTTGGGTGAGAAACTTGAGTTGTCAGCAACCGGCCAGTTTACTTTGGAAAATGATGGTGGTGATTACGATAATAATGATCGTGCAACCTTAGGAGCTCGTTATTTATTTGCTAATCGATCTGAGTTAGGTGCTGAATACAGCACTGGTCATCGTGGTGAGTCAGGCAATATTAACTGGGATTATTACTTAAACTCAAAACATAATTTATATGGTCGTTATGCATTCTCTACCGATGATAGCTTTAATGATTTTTCTCAATTTAACGATGGATTAACTCTTGGTCACCGTTCAAGGATTACTGATAAGTTAAGTATCTATAATGAAAATCAAAACCTTAAGAATTTAAACAGTGAAGGATTTAATCATACCTTTGGTTTGGATTATCGTTTAAGTCGTTTTTGGAATTTGGGTTTAAGTGTGCAACATGGTCAGTTGGATGAAGTCACTGGTTTTGTAGAAAGAGATGTGATTTCTACGAGTGCAAATTATCGAAATAATCGTTCAAACTTGTCCAGTAAAATTGAATATAGAACCGATGAAGGTTCAGAAGAATTAACACAGTGGGTCAGTACAAATCGTCTTACCTATAAGGTAAGTGATGACTGGAGATTAGCTGCACGCTTCAATTATTCGGATACCGAAAACGAGAATGATATCGATCCAGCAACTGGACTTATTGATAACGCTGATGCAAGATTTATTGAAGGTGGTTTAGGGTTTGCTTATCGATCAAGTACAACTGACAAATGGTCTGTTCTTGGTCGCTACACTTACTTATATGACCTTAGAGCCTTATCGCAAAGAGATTCAAGCACTGATCAACGATCGAATGTGTTTTCTTTAGAGGCTATTAACCGTCTTAACTCTAGATGGGAATTAGTGGGTAAGGTCGCTCATAGAGAATCTGAGATTCGTTTAAATCGAGAGGCTGGTCAATGGTTTGATAGTGCTGCAGATTTTGCAGCTATTCAAACGAGATATCATTTGGTATCGGCGTGGGATGCTTTAGCTGAGTATCGTTGGTTATCGGTAAACGGTGATAATGATCGTAGTGGTTTCTTAGTAGGCATAGATCGACATGTTGGAGACCATTTTAAAGTAGGTTTAGGTTATAACTTTACAGACTTTAGTGATGATTTAACGGATCTAGATTTTGAATATAAAGGTTGGTATCTGAATTTACTTGGAAAATATTAATAGCTCAATTTTTTCAATATGTTGATTTTTTTAAGCCCTTATTGAGAATTTGATAAGGGCTTTTTTATTTGGTTTTTGTAATGTATAACTTTACATAATTGTATGAATTTCATGACTTTAGCTATGAAATTGGTTTTTTAACAAATTATTAACAATTAATCACTTAATTTTGCCAATGTGCGGTTCATTTGGCAGAATATTCACAACCTTTTGTTCTACAATGTAGCCCATAGCAGCGTAATTATATAAATATAAAATAAAAGTATTAATTTCCAGAAGAGAATGTAAATTCTTTCCTTAAATTTTACTTTTAGATAATTAATTGATTGGTTTTAATTTTATGGAAATTCAAAAAAGTATCTCAATCCAAAGTTTTCATCAAGCGTTTGTAAAGCTTTTTTTGGTGTTTGCTCTATCGTTCAGTGCGCTGGGCTATTCCTATGCAGGCACCGATGGTGATAATGTACCTGATGCGTCTGATTTAGATGCTGATAATGACGGCATACTTAATTCTCAAGAAGGAATTTGTACTCCTCCATCTACGACCTTAAATTCTACTGGCTATGGCATTGACACACCTTTACAAAATACACCTGGCTTACCCTTAACTTTCTTTGGTGGAGCAGTAACTTTGAACGCTGCCCTAACTGGTACGGCGGGATGGACTGGAGGAATACGAGTTAAAAATAATGATGGTGGAGGTGTTGTTCCTGATTTTATTTTTGTACAACCAAATGGAGTGAACTCATATTACGCTGGTGTTAATACAGCAACTTATACCTTCGATTTTACAGACCCAGTACAAAACTTGGTAATGGTTCCTGGCGGCTTGAATAATGATGATGGCACAACTGTAACGGCCTACATAGGAGGCATAACTGGTACACCTGTATCATATACTTTCAGTAATCTAAGTGCTGGAATGTCTATAGATACCAACGATTCCGCGGGTGATACGGTACAAAGTACTAGTACAACTGGTGGAATTGAGGTGTTGAGCAATAGTTATACTTTAACAATTCCGGGCCCTGTTGATACGGTGGTAATTGAAACAGGTAAAGTTGATAATAATGGTGGTAATGTTACTTTAGGCTTCTCAGGAATTTCTTGGGAATGCATTAGTTTAGATACAGATTTAGACGGAACGCCGGATTACCTAGACACTGACGCTGATGGTGATATGTGTAATGACGCAGATGAGGCCTATGCAGCAGTTGATACGGACTCTAATGGTGATGGCACGTTTGGCGGTGTAGTTGGTTCAGGACAAGTTAACGGTGACGGAACAGTTTCTGCTGCTAGTTATACCGCACCAGCAACAACTGGTGGCGAAACCACTTTTCAAGAAGGTATTACTTTGAGTGTTGATGCAGACCCAACTCAACAAGCATTTATTGTTGGTGGTACAGCAGATTTTTCAGCAACTCTTTCAAGTGCTACTGTATTGAATGATCCAACTGTTTCTACCTCAACTGCTATTGATTACCAGTGGCAAGTTAGTACTGATGGTGGTGCAAGTTTTACTGATGTAGTTGGCGGCACAAATGGTAGCGGTACAACGAGTTCAGGTTCAACCGTTACTTATACAACACCAGCATTGGCAGTAGCAGACGCAAGTAACCAATATCGAATTATTGCTACTAATGTGGCAAATATTTGTGGAGATACTTCAGCGAGTGCAGATTTTAATGCGCCTTTTGCTGATTTAGCGGTCACTAAAACCGATGCTAGCCCAACTTATACTCCAGGGGCAGCGTTTAGCTATACCATTACCATTGACAATAATGGTCCTGATGCTGCTGATGGAGCACTAATTGCAGATGCATTACCTACGTGGGCATTAACTCCAGCATGGAGCTGTTCAGGCACCGGAGGTGCGGAATGCACAAGTGGTTCAGCGAATACCTCGGGTACAGGCGATTTGAATGAAACATTGGGTGCTTTCCCTAATGGCGGCCAGGTAGTTTATACAATTACAGGAACATACTCTGCAGACATGGCTGATTACCCTTAAAGCTTTTAAATCAATTACAATAGAACCTTCAAGTTAGTCATTTAGCTTGAAGGTTTTTTTATACTTGAATTCTTTGCAAGTACCCCATACTTATTACTAATAACATTAATTTACACGATTTACTTTTATGCCAATTTACGAATACCAATGCAAAGCCTGTGAGAAGGTTACAGATTTTCTACAAAAAATGAGTGATGAGCCTATGGTGACTTGCCCTGAATGTAATGAAGATGAATTGAAAAAACTAGTTTCCGCCCCGCGTTTCCGTTTAGCGGGAAGCGGTTGGTATGAGACTGATTTTAAACAAGGCGATAAGAAAAATTTGGCTTCTTCTGAAACCACATCTTCAGGTCAAAGTGTTAAAACTGAAAAACAGTCAGAAACAAAACCTGCAAAAACCGAGTCTAAAACTGAGACCAAAACTACATCGCCAAAAGGCGATGGTAAAGCTGCTTAAGTGATACGGGAAAACACATGGCACAATCAAAAATGAAGACTTTTCGTTCTTATCTAGTCGCTGGGCTCCTTATATGGGTACCTGTGGTTATCACTATATTTATAGTGCGTTTTCTAGTAGGTATGAGTGATAAGGCACTATTACTTATCCCCAGCAAATTTAGACCTGAATCTTTGCTGGGTTTTAATATTCCTGGTTTGGGTGTTATTTTTGCAATTGCCGTTTTACTCATAACAGGACTAATTGCACGTAATTATTTTGGTAAATATATCGTGGAAGGCTGGGAGCGCTTGATGTCGCGTATTCCAATTGTTCGCAATATTTATTCGGGTGCCAGACAAATTGCTGAAACCGTATTTGCGGATAATTCAAAAGCCTTTTCTAAAGTTTGCCTAATTCAATATCCACGTAAAGGTGTGTGGAGTTTGTGTTTTAAAACATCAACTGAAGTTGGTGAAGTTCAGGCTCGTACTAATAGAGACGTTGTAAGTGTTTTTGTACCCACAACGCCTAATCCAACTTCTGGCTTTGTCATCATTCTTCCTGTTGAAGACGTTATCGAGTTGGATATGAGTGTTGATGAAGGTTTAAGGATGATTATCTCGCTAGGAGTAGTTGTACCTAAATGGACGGACCCTAATCTAGCAAAAGCGGCATTAGAAGGCGACAAAGCCTGACTTTATCGTATGGTTAATAGCTATGAAGCGTATTACACCTGAATCCGAGCCCGTAATACATAACTATTACTGCATACCAGCTTAAAAACCCTCAAAATTCCCTCAAATCAAGGTAAAATACGCGGCTAATTTAGAGAATTGCATTATTCTCTCCACACGTCAGCCACGACAATAGTCTTTGCTGGCGTTTTATATTTAAAAATTCAGGAAAATCCTATGTCCATGCGTTCGCATTATTGTGGTCAAGTTACTGCCGAGTTAGTTGGTTCAGAAGTTACCGTAACCGGCTGGGTTCATCGTCGTCGTGATCACGGTGGTGTGATATTCATCGATTTGCGAGACCGTGAAGGTCTATTGCAATTGGTTTTTGATCCTGACTATGCTGATGTTTTTGCTCAAGCGGAAACCTGTCGTAGTGAATTCGTCTTAAAAGCCAAAGGTCAGGTACGTCCAAGACCAGAAGGGACTGTGAATCCAAATATGTCTACCGGTGAAGTCGAGGTGATTATCACTGAGATGGAAATTCTTAATGCGGCTAAAACACCTCCATTCCATCATGATGAGGATGCCAATGAAGATATCCGTTTAAAGTATCGTTATATCGATTTACGCAGAGATAATATGCAGAAGAATTTAATTCTTAGGCATAAAGTAACACGTGCTATGCGTGGTTACTTAGATAATGATGGTTTCATCGATATTGAAACGCCGATGTTAACTAAGGCTACACCTGAAGGCGCTAGAGATTACGTTGTGCCAAGTCGAACACATCAAAATAAATTTTTTGCACTTCCACAATCACCGCAATTGTTTAAGCAATTGTTAATGATGTCTGGTTTTGATCGTTATTATCAAATAGTTAAATGTTTCCGTGATGAAGATTTACGTTCTGATCGTCAGCCTGAATTTACCCAGCTGGATATAGAGACATCTTTTATGGATGAAGAAGACATCATCAGCACTATGGAAGCGATGACCAAGCATTTATTTAAAGAAGCGATTGGCGTTGATCTACCGGACTTTCCAAGAATGACTTACGCAGAAGCCATGCGTCGTTATGGTTCTGATAAACCGGATTTACGTATACCTTTAGAGTTGGTTGATATTGATGACTTAATGGATGGCGTTGAATTTAAAGTATTTGCAGGACCAGCAAAAGATCCTCGAGGCCGTTTAGCGGCTTTATTAGTTCCGGGCGGTAATGATCTTACGCGTAAGAGCATTGATGAATACACTAAATTTGTAGCTCGTTATGGTGCTAAAGGATTGGCTTACATTAAAGTTAATGATGTCAATGCTGGTGCTGAAGGATTGCAATCACCTATCGTTAAATTCTTAAACGAGAGTGCGATTAAAGGTATTTTAGAAAGAACCGGTGCCAAAGATGGCGATTTGATTTTCTTTGGTGCGGATAAAGCCAATGTGGTCAGCGATGCACTTGGCGCTTTACGTGTTCAGTTAGGTCATGATCGTGGTTTGGTTTCTGAAGAGTGGGCACCAATGTGGGTTATTGATTTCCCAATGTTTGATTACGATGAAAAAGAAGATCGTTATAATGCACTTCATCATCCGTTTACGGCTCCTCGAACTTCGGTAGAAGAACTAAGAGCCAATCCTGAACACACGGTTTCTCGTGCTTACGATATCGTATTAAATGGTACTGAAGTGGGTGGTGGTTCTGTACGTATTCATGATCAAGAGATGCAAAAAGCAGTTTTTGATTTACTAGGTATCAGTGAAGAGGAGGCTAGAGAGAAATTTGGCTTCTTACTTGATGCGCTTCAATACGGTTGCCCACCACATGGCGGTATCGCTTTTGGTTTGGATCGTTTAGTTATGCTTATGACTGGTTCTACCAGCATTCGTGATGTTATTGCGTTCCCTAAAACACAAACAGCAGCTTGCCCGTTAACGGATGCTCCTGGTGATGTGCCGGCTAAGCAATTAAAAGAATTGGGTATTCGTTTACGTAATCCAAATCCTGAAACTACAACCTAAGTTGATTTTGTCATGATGCATTGGTATCAAAAACTTTATCATGTGATGTTCCATTGGGATTACATCTACTTTCATGGACAGATTTTCTCTGGCCCTATGCGAGTGCATTTTGCTCCCAATGGTGAGGCTTTTATTCAACGACAAACGATTATTCATTTACCGAATAAAATTCCTCCTGAAGGAATCACAATTGATGCTGAAAATACAAAAGTAAAGATTGTGCCTTTAACCGAGGGTATTACCTGGTACAAAGATAAAGAATAGGCGTGTCATTCCGTACTTGATACGGAATCTAGGCTTCTACTTAGGTTAATCAGAAAACACGCTTTATATTTAATACTATAACGCTAAATTCTAATATGAATAACCCTGGATCCTGAATCGAGTTCAGGATGACTTGGAAAAGCACCTCAAGGTAATACTCTGAGGCGCTTTTTTCATTACTTGACAATAAATTCTTAACAAATTCAAAGCATTGCTGCACAATAGAGACATGACTGATAAAAACAATACCCAAAAAGAAGAAATCAAAGAACATGTAGTGCTGGTACATGGGCTATATATGCACGGCAATGGCACTAAGGTACTCTCTCATTGGTTACGTAAAGCAGGTTTTACCACAAGTGAATTTTCATACAGCACAGTGAAAGCCGATTTAGACACCAATGCTGAAAAACTTCATCAACATATGGAAAGCTTAGACGCTCCAACTGTGCACGCTGTTGGTCATAGTCTGGGTGGTGTTTTACTGCAGCATATGTATAAAACTCATAAATATTCTAAACCTGGAAGAGTAGTTGCATTGGGCTCTCCATTTTTAGGCAGCCAAGTTGCTAGAACCTTGCGTAAAAATCCCATTGCTTCAGCCATGTTGGGTAAGTCAATGGCTAACTTAATGGAATCAGGAAAGCGTGAATGGTCAACTGAGCATGAACTGGGAATTATTGCTGGAACAGTATCGGTAGGCTTGGGCACCATTCTTCCAAAAATGTTAGAAAGTCCAAATGACGGAACGGTTGCTGTGTCGGAAACTAAATTACCAGGTCATAAAGAACATATTACCGTTCCTGTTTCGCATACAGCTTTAATTTTTTCACCAAAGACCTCCGATAAAGTGATTTCATTTTTGAAACAAGGCACATTTGCGTGATTAAAAATGACATAAGTCATTTTTTTATATGGAGGTTTGTTTGAATCCTCATTTAAGTACATTTAGTAAACTCTGTTCGTTGCTGGGTGATTGGCAAGACCAAGACATAACTAAAAATGTTTTAGTAAATTACCGCTTGAGTGCTCATGGTTCTGTATTAGTTGAAACTTGGACTTGGCCAGAAAAAAATATTGAGGCTTTAACTCTGTATCATATGGATGGTGATATTTTAATGGCAACACATTATTGTCCGATCGGTAATCAACCTAAGTTGTTGTATATTCCTGAAAGTGAGACTAAACTTAAATTTAAAATTGATTCAATTACAAATTTACCAAATAAAAGTATTGGGCACAATATTGAGTTTTGGATGACTCTGGATAATGATAATCAATTTACGCGTGAAGAAGTTTATACTGAAGATGGTGAGTTAGACGTCATGCGTGGGATTTATAAACGGCTCAAATAGCTCGTTGTGAAAATACAAAAATTATATAAGTCTAGGGAAATTAAATGACTGAATCAACATTGCAAGAAAGCTCGTCACCTATAAAACCAACGACTAAAAGCGAAAGAATTCCAGAGCTCGATGCGCTTCGAGGTTTTGCATTGCTTGGTATTTTATTAATGAATATTGAGTATTTCACAAATTCTTCATACAGCTTGCTTTTAGGTAATTCGAGTGACTATTCTGGTATAAATTTATTCGCAGATAGATTTACTTTAATTTTTATTGAAGGAAAATTTTGGGTAATGTTTGCCATGCTTTTTGGAATGGGATTTGCCGTGATTCAAACTCGAATGCAAAACACTAGAAGAAGTTTTGGACGGTTTTATCTTAAAAGAATGATAGTTCTAATGGTTTTCGGTGCTTTACATGGAATTTTTATTTGGACTGGCGATATTTTATTTTCGTATGCCTTTGCCGGAATGGTTTTACTCTTGTTTAGAAAAACCAAAATAAGTCGATTATGGAAGTACTCATTGTTCTTCTTTTTTCTTTTAATTCTTTTATTTTTATCTTCTGGTGTACCAGACCCCAAAGCACCAGTCGATGAATTTACGACATATTTACAGACTCAGTTAGAACTTTCAAATCAAGTTTATCCGTTTGGTAGTTATTTTGAAGTGAGTAAACTACGATTTAGTGAGTTTGCGTTAACAGCTAGTATGTCAATGCTGTTTTTCCCCTATTTTTTAAGTGTATTTTTATTTGGGGCGTTTGTTTATAAGAAAGGGATATTAAACAATTTGACTGAACACAAAGCATTGCTTAAAAAGGTTTTAATCATTGGTTTGCCAGTAGGATTGCTGTTAGCAGTGCCCTCATCTTTGGCTGTGGAAAAAAATATTGATGATGGCTATATGGGTGCATTACAGGCAATTTCCGCTGTGATTATGTGCTTGTCTTATGTTTCAGGATTTTTATTATTAGCAATGAATAATACTTTTAATTTACGTTCAGCTTTAGCGCCTGTGGGGCGTATGGCCTTAAGTAATTATATTCTTCAATCTCTAGTATTTTCTACACTTTTTTATGGTTACGGTTTAGGTTTATGGGGTTCAGTGTCGAGAGCTGCATTAATACCGATGGTGGTGGTTTTCTTTGTATTTCAGTGCATATTAAGTCAGTGGTGGATGAAGTCTCATAGGTTTGGTCCTTTAGAATGGGTTTGGCGTAAACTTACGTATGGGAAGATTTAAAATAGAGAATTGTTAACTATTAAAATGATCTAAAATATTCAAAACAACTATATCATAGGGTCGACAGTGGAAAACGAAACACAAGAATACCAATACCAAGAACGACAAATTAATCCTGAAGAACATGATTATATTGAAATTGGTGAGGGCAAAATCAGTGGTTATATATCGCTATTTTTAGGTTTTATGAGTTTCTTAGCGGTTTTGTGTTTTCAATTTCCACAATATTTCACTACTGCAGAATTAAGAGCCGCATATGATGCCGAGTTTCTGAGAGAAGTGCTTAAGTATTCCATGTGGGTATCCTTAGCTTTTGCTTTTATCACTTTTTGTTTACGCAAGAATAGACGCTTGGCTGCATTAGGTGTGCTTTTTGTATTAGTATCTTTTGCAATGGGTGGCTATAACGTACCAACTGGACCGGTTGAGCCAAGTAAGTTTTCATTTGGTTTAGATTGGGTGGTTCTAGCTTTTATTGTTTCAGCTGTATTATTTATTTTCTTAGAAAAAGTATTTCCTAAATATAAAGATCAAGCAATCATTCGCCCTGAATGGAGTTTGGATTTTTTATACTTTGTGGTTAATCATTTATTAATTACGGCGTTGTTATTGGTAGGCAATTATTTC